>JAUIME010000827.1 GCA_030433195.1 bacterium | reverse complement strand
GATCGTCCGCCAGAAATACGAACTCGCGTTTGCGGACACCCCCGCGCTCTTCACGCTGCGCGGACCGCGATTCGTGCGTTTCCCGGTCCTCTCGCGAGATCCGCAAGGCAACCTCCGGTTCCCACGGGTTCCCGACAACCTGGTGCGCTACGACGTCGAATCGCTCGTCGTCGACCCCGCGCTGCCGGCGCTGCGATCGGCGACCCCCGACCGTTCCGACGATCGTTTCTTGCAGATCCCGCAGCTCTCGCCACGCCTGCGCAACCTCGCGCGCTCGATCGCCGCGAGCTACGACAGTCCCCTCGATCGCTGCCGCGCCATCGAGCGCCACCTGCGCCAGCGATGCACGTACGATCTCGGGTTCGAGTTCGCACCGGACATCGACATCGTCGAGGAGTTCCTCTTCGAATCGCGGCGCGGGTACTGCATCCACTTCGCCTCGTCGATGGTGCTCATGCTGCGATCGCTCGGCATCCCGGCGCGGCTCGTCGGCGGCTACGCGACGACCGAAACCGCGCAAGCCGTCAACGAGTTCATCGTGCGTCGCAGCGACTCACACGCATGGGTCGAAGTGCCGTTCGAGGGC
Source organism: bacterium (assembly GCA_030433195.1). Lineage (GTDB taxonomy): Bacteria > Planctomycetota > JACOTG01 > JACOTG01 > JAUIME01 > JAUIME01. The sequence goes on along the minus strand of JAUIME010000827.1, from coordinate 1,760 downwards.
TACGGGTGGATCCCGTTCGACCCGTCGCCGACTCCTTCCCGGCGCGGCGGCCCGATCGAGGCCGAGTTGTGGTCGAGCTTCGTCGGCTTCCTCACCGACCTGTCGGAATCGAGCCGCATGGAGCTCATGAACGCTCTCGGACGCAAGGCCGGTCCGATCGCGGCGTGGCTCGCGGCGGCGATGCTCGTGTTCGTTCTCGCGCGGCTGGCTCTCGCTCGCCGCACGCGGCGCGGGCCGAGCGTGGCGGTGGCGGCCGGGCACGTCGACGCTCGCTTCTACGACACGTTCCTCGCGGCCGCGGCGCGGCGCGGTCTCCACCGTCTTGCGGCCGAAACACCCGCGGAGTTCGCGCGGCGCGCTCGCATGGCACTGCCCGCCGAGGCCGTCGACTTCGTCACCCGCGCGTTTTGCGCCGCGCGATACGGTGCCCGAATCCCCGACGACGCCGAGCGAGCGCGCATCCGCTCGGCCCTCGAACGCATCGAAACCAGCGAACCGCAGGTCCCCGCATCCGCGGATGCCGAGCCCGTCTCGTGAGACCCGAGAATCCGACCAGGAGAACCCGATGCCCGTAGATCCGACCTTCCCCCCGATCGTCGACACGCTGCTCGCGGCGCTCGAGCGATCCCCCGACATCCTCGAGGACATGGCGTCGCGGATCGAGCCCGATCAACGACGCGCCCGCAGCGATCGCGGCGGCTGGACGCTGCACGATCACGTCGCCCACCTCGCCGCGTGCCACCCGATGATGAATGATCGCCTCCAACGCTTCATCGACGAAGAGAACCCCGTCTTCGAGGCCTACGATCCCGACCGCGAGACTCCCCCGGAGTCCTTGGCGGCGATCGACGTCGACGCCGCCGTGACCGCCTTCCGCAAGCACCGCGAGACGGCGCTGCACCTGCTGCGCACGTTGGTTCCCGCCGACTGGGACCGCGAGGCGACGCATCCCGAGTACGCGGCCTACTCTCCCCTCGTCCTGGCTCGCCACATCGCACTGCACGACGGCATCCACCTGTATCGAATCGAGGACCTCTGGCTCGCCCGATGAGGGTGGGATGCTTGCCAAACGCATTTCGGGACACTATTTTAGGGCCGTCAGTGTCGGATGCGCGTGCGTTTCGAGACGCGGATCGAGTCGGCCGGGCGGCGACTCTCGACCTCCGACGGGCTCGATCGAGGATCGAAATCATGAGTTACCGGCAGGGCGCGACGATCGGCTTGGCCATCGTCGGATGCCTGCTCGTTTCGGGCTGCAACATCTCGAAACAACTCCACCGCACCTTCCCGCTCTCCGAGGATGGCCGCATCATCCTCGACAACGCAACGGGAGGCGCGACGATCACGGGCTGGGACTACGCCGAGATCAAGGTCGACACCAAGACCACGGCTGCGAACAGCTCGCGCTTGCAAGCCGCGGAAATCCGTTTCGACGCGCGACCGACGACGATCCGCATCTGGACCGACTACGTCGAGGTGTCCGAAGGCTCGTCCGGAATCGGGAACCCTTTCGCGAGCCGTGAACCCGCGCGCGTTCACTACGACCTCGCGATCCCGCGCGCCGCGTCGCTCGAGCGCGTCCGCGGAACCGGCTCGTTCAAGATCGCCGGAATCACGGGCAACATCCACGCGACGATCCAAGACGGCACGCTCGAAGTCCGTCTCGATCGCATCGAACGTAACCGCATGATCCGGCTCGAAGTGAAGGACGGAGACATCCGTCTCACCTTGCCCGAGAACCCGGACATCCGACTCGAAGC
>JAUIME010000068.1 GCA_030433195.1 bacterium | reverse complement strand
CCGCGAGGACGTTCTTGTCGCGCTCGCCGTCGATGCGAAGCGGGTAGACGACGTTCTCGAAGATCGACTTCGGGAACGGATTCGATTTCTGGAACACCATCCCGACGCGTCGGCGCAGTTGGATGACGTCCATCGAGGCGTCGTTGACCTCGTCGCCATCGAGCTGGATGCGTCCTTCGACGCGGCAAGCGTCGACGAGGTCGTTCATCCGGTTCAAGCAGCGCAGCAACGTCGACTTGCCGCATCCCGACGGCCCGATGAACGCCGTGACCCGCTTGCGCGCGATCTCGAGGTTGATGTCCTTCAGTGCCTGAGCTTGGCCGTAGAACAAGTTGAGGTTCTCGATCCGCAGCACGACCTCCGAAGGGTCGAACGTGAGCGGGGTCACCTTCTCTTCGGCTGCGGATTCGGTCACGGCGCGCTTCTCCATGGTGTCGCCTCGCTTCATCAGAACGAACCCGTCGCGTACTTGCGTCGCATGTGGTTGCGCACCACGATCGCCGTGAGGGACATCGTCGCGACGACGAACAACAGCAGCATCGTCGTGACGTAGACCATCGGTCGAACCGCCTCGATATCGGGCGATTGGAAGCCGACGTCGTAGATGTGGAAGCCCAGGTGCATGAACTTGCGATCGAAGTGAACGAACGGGAATTCACCGTCCAAGGGCAAACTGGGGGCGAGCTTCACGACCCCCAACAACATCAGCGGCGCGACTTCGCCCGCGGCCCGCGCCATCGCGAGCACGAATCCCGTCAGGATGCCCGGTGACGCCATCGGAATCAGGATGCGCGTCAGCGTCTGGAACTTCGTCGCGCCGATCCCGAGCGATCCTTCGCGAATCCCGCCGGGAATCGCGGCGAGTCCCTCTTCGGTCGAGACGATCACGACCGGAACCGTCAGCAAGGCGAGCGTGAGACTCGCCCACAGGACGCCGCCCGTTCCGAACGTCGGTTCGGGCAATCGATGCGCGAAGAACAGATCGTCGATCCGGCCGCCGATCATGTACACGAAGAATCCGAGGCCGAAGATTCCATAGACGATCGACGGGACACCGGCGAGGTTGTTGACGGCGATTCGGACCATTCGAACCAACGGTCCGTCTTTCGCGTACTCGTGCAGGTAGATCGCCGCCACGACGCCGAGCGGTACGCAGAAGATGCTCATGAGGAACACCATGAAGATCGTACCGAAGAGCGCCGGAAACAGTCCCCCGGCGGTGTTCGATTCGCGCGGCTCTTCGCTCAACAGCTCCCAGAAGCGCGACGCATAGACGGAACACTTCTCCGTGAACGTGATCGCGTTCGGACGCACCGCGCGAACGATGTCGGCCACGACGATCTCGCCCTCGCGGCCGTCGGCGTCCCGGAATGTCGTCGCGACCTGGCGGATCCGCGCTTCTTCGGCCGAGCTCTTCTCGAGAATCGCGTCGATCTCGCCGAGCAGCGCCGCGCGCTTCTCGCGCAGACGCACCACGCGCGGATCGTCTTCCGGCACGCGATCGTAGAGGAGCTTCGCGAGCTGATCGCCGACCTTGCGCGCCCGGCGGTTCAGGGCGTGCATCTCGGCTTCGTAGTCGTCGACCGTCTTCTGCAGCTCGCCGACCCGCTCCTGGGCTTCGATGAGTCGATCCCAAGGGTCGACGGCACCGAGATCGATCGTCCCTCCGCCGCGCACCTCGGTCAGAAAGCCGAAGAAGCGGCCGTGCGACAGGCGCTCGAGGAGCACGGCATCGCGCGGGATGCTCGTCTCGACGATCATGGATCGGTCGAACCACTCGAAGGCGTGTCCGTACCAGTCTTCGTTGCCGATCTTGTACTGCACGCGCGGCTCACCGCTGATCGGGTCGACATCGCGATTCGACACCTGCCCGAGTCGCGCCGAGCCGTCGTCGAGCACGATCTTCTCGATCGTCTTCGGCCAGAAGTACGACAAGCCGTGACCCAACACGACCGCGACCAGCGTGAGCGTGATGAGCAGCGCGAGCGTCAGCGCCGATCCGCTGAGCCACACCCAGCGCTCACCCGCGGGCGAGCGTGGCTTCTCCGTATTTTCGTGCGTCGGTTCGGACACTCGAGACTCCGCTCAGAAGCGTGCGTACTTTCGACGGATGCGATGCCGGACGATCTCGGCGATCGTGTTGAGGATGAAGGTCATCACGAACAGGATCACGGCCGACAGGAACAACACTCGATAGAGCGACCCCAAGTGCGGCGCTTCGGGGGCCTCCGTGGCGATGTTGGCGGAGATGGTCCGCATGCCGTTGAACGGACTCCAGTCCATGATCGCGGTGTTGCCGGTGGCCATGAGGACGATCATCGTCTCGCCGATCGCACGACCGAGACCGATCATCGTCGCGGCGAAGATCCCCGGCGCGCCGGCCGGCAGGATCACGCGCCATGCGGTTTGCCAACGGCTCGCGCCGAGCGCGAGCGAGCCGGCGGAGAGGCTCCGCGGCACGTTCGAGAGCGAGTCCTCGGCAATCGTGAAGATGATCGGCACCACCGCAAAGCCGAGCGCGAACGCGATGACGATGCTGTTGCGCGGATCGTAAACGACACCCAGTCCCTCGAACAGGAAGGTCTGCAGGTCGCTCCCGAAGATGATCGGCTCCGCGAAATCTCCGACCTTCACGCAAAGCCACATCGCCAGGCCGATCACGGGCGCGAGCAGCAAGAACTCGAACCCCTCGCGCCGCTTCCCGAGGACGCGTCCTGCGGCACCATAGCGGTCCCACACCGCGACGACCCCGAGCACGATCACGGGGAACAACGCGAAGCTCAAGAACAGCCCCGTCATCGACTGTTGGAGGATCGGCGCGAACCAGTGCGCGGCCAAGAATCCGATCACGACCGACGGGATCGCCGCCATGATCTCGATCAGCGGCTTGACGATGCCACGCATGCGCGGGCTCAAGAACTGGCTCGTGTACAGCGCCCCGAGCACGGCGACCGGAACCGCGAAGAGCATCGCGTAGAGCGTGCCCTTGAGCGTTCCGAACAAGAGCGGCACGAGGCTGATCTTCGGCTCGGAGTCTTGCGTCGCGGCCGACGATTCCCATCGGAATTGGGGTTCGTCGTAGCCTTCGTACCAGACTTCGCCGAACAGCGTCTTCATGCTGACTTCAGGATGCGGGACGTCGAGCTCCCAGACGAGAATCGTCCCGCGTTCGTCGAGCGCCGCGAGGGCGTCCGAGCGCGCGTTGATGCTCGCGTGAACGAGCCGCGAGTCGGCGTCGAACTCGAGCAGACGTCGCTCGGCCGTCGTGTGGTCGAGGATCGCGGTTCCACCGGCTCCGAGCGACACGATCGATTTGTCGCGCTGCGTGGGCGAGAGCTGCACCACCGAGCCGTCCTGCGGATCGAGCGTCTGGATGCGGGTCAGCTCGCGGCGGTTTCCGGAGGTCTCGGAGCGCGCGGGGAGCCAGCGCGAAAGTCGGCCTTGATCGTCACCGACCACGAGCGATTCGTCGCCGAAGACGTACGAAACCGCCGTCAATCGCGCGCCCGGCTCTGCCGCGCGGACCCGATCGACGAGCACCGGCTCGCGGATGTCGTCGGAATCCGAGAAGTCCCACTCCCAGCGCAGGAGATCGCCCGAGTCGGTGATCGCGACGAGCTCGCGACCATCGGTGGCGAGATCGAGCGCTTCGATGCGATCGTCTTCGAGATCGGCGGAGAGGTCGAAGCGATGATCGGTCGCCTCGGAGTCGCCGAAGATCGACGTCGAGACCGCGCGGACGTGAAGGCGAAGCCCGCCCTCGGCGAGCCGGTCGATGCGAGTGAATCCGCTCTCGTCGGCAGGGAGCAGCGTGCTTTCGACGATCGCCCCCGACTCGGCGTCGCCCTCGTCGGGCGCGAGTCCGAGCTCGCGGGAAGTGGCGGGGACGATCGTCCGCACGCCCTCGTCGTCGAAGGTCGATTCGAACGCGAACCGCTCCCGGCTCACCGAACCGTCGGACCACGTGAGGCTGTAGCGCCCCGCACCGTGACGGACGACTCCGACGATCGACGCGTCATCCGCGCCCGGCGAGGCAAGGCGCTCTTCGGCGATCGTCTTGCCGTCCTCGAGGAGGACGTAGCGCAGCGCCCCGTCGCGCGTGAGCACGTACGCCGTTTCGATGTACTCGCCGACCCCGAAGGCGACGACCCGATCGACCTCGCCGCTGGTGGGGACGCGGGCGCGAATCTCGGCGTCCGGCTCCAGGAACAACGGCAGGGCCACCCACGAGATCTGGAACAGGATCCCGAGCACGCAGATGACCACGAAGGCGCCCCCGAGCCCAATCACCCGTTGCGCGATGCGTTCGCGGCGACGGATCCTGTTGAGATAGGAGGGGTCCAGCATCGGAGTGAGGCCGCCTCTCGGGGGGATTCGCGATTGTGAGCGGAATGCCTGCGGCGCGCGGCAGGATCCGCGCGCCGCAGGAATGAGAATCTAGGAAAATCGAGGCGGGTGAGGGAACCGGATGGATCAGCCGCCCACCTGGTGGACCTTGGCGAACTCCTTAGCGGCGACCTTCGCCGGGAGCGGCAGGTAGCCGTCCTTGACGACGATCTCCTGACCTTCCTTCGAGAGCACGAAACGAACGAACTCGAGGATCATCGGCGAGAGCTCTTCGTTCGGCGCCTTGTCGACGTAGACGTAGAGCATGCGGCCGAGCGGGTACTTGCCCTCGAGGACGTTTTCATAGTTGGGCTCGTAGGGCTTGTCGCCCTTCTTCTTCGAAAGCGCGATGGCCTTGACGTCCGAGGTGCGGTAGCCGATGCCCGAGTAGCCGAGACCGGCGAGGTCGTTGCCGACGCCCATCACGACCGAGGCCGAGCCCGGCTGTTCCTTGACGCTCGGCTTGTAGTCGCCCTTGAACAGCGCGACCTTCTTGAAATAGCCGTACGTACCCGAAGCCGAGTTGCGGCCGTAGAGGCTGATCGGCTTGCGGCCAACCGGGCCCGACACACCGAGCTGCGACCACGTCGTCACGTCACTCGCGAGCCCGCCCTTGCGCGTGCTCGAGAACGCCGCGTCGACTTCCTGCAGCGAAAGCGACTCGATCGGGTTGTCCTTGTTCACGTATACAGCGAGCGAATCGAGCGCGACACCGATCGCGGTCGGCTGGTAGCCGTGCTCCTTCTCGAAGCCTTCGAGCTCTTCGGGCTTCATGAGGCGCGACATCGGACCGAACTGCGCGGTGCCTTCGGTCAGCGCGGGCGGAGCCGTACTCGAACCCTTGCCTTCGATCTGGATGTTGACGCTCGGGTAGTACTTGGCGAAACCCTCGGCCCAGTACGTCATGAGGTTGTTGAGCGTGTCGGAACCGATGCTGTTCAAGTTGCCCGCGACACCCGACACTTTCGTGTACTTCGGGAGCGCCTTGTCGACTTCGAGCTTCTGACCGAGCGCGGTCGCGGTAAACGACGCGCAAAGGACGCAAACGACGATCATCAGAAGCTTGGACTTCATTGAGTTCTCCTTGACTGCCTTGCCTGTCGCGATTTGGTCGCAAACGAGGAAACGTGCTCGCCTCGGTTCAGAGTCTCTCCCGAGAATCCCGAGGACTCCATGATTGTAGGGATCGACCGACTGGTGTAGCGGTGAGATTTTGATTAGGGTCGCGCTAAATCGTGGTGGTCGAATCTTCTACAGAAACCCGCGAGGTTCGGGGTTTGTTCGCCGGCAGGTAGCGACAACCGCCTCACGACCCCCGTGGGGTGCCGAGCCATACCTCGAAACGGCTTCCCTCCCCGAGCTCGCTGTCGACCGTCACGTAACCCCCGTGGGCTTGGGCGATGTGCTTGACGATCGCGAGACCGAGCCCCGTCCCGCCGTCCTTTCGGCTTCTCGAAGAGTCGACGCGGTAGAACCGCTCGAACAGCCTGGGGAGGTGGTCCTTGGCGATCCCGGCCCCTTCGTCCGTCACCGACACGACGACGCGGCCCCCGCGCTCCTCGGCGGCGACGCGGATCGTCTGCCCCGGCTCGCTGTACCGGATGGCGTTGTCGACGAGGTTCTGCACGGCCTGCTCGAGAAGGGTCGGGTGAGCCTGCGCTCGCAAGTCCTCCGGGCATTCGACCTCGACGCGGACGGACTTCCGTTCGGCTCGCGATCGGGTCGCCTGGGCGGCCGCGGCGAGGACGCGCAGGATCGCGGTCTCGTCCGTACGGATGCCCTCGCCGTCGTCGGTTTCCTTCTCGACCCGCGCGAGCACGAGCAGGTCTTCGAGCATCGCGTGCAGACGCGCCGCTTCACGCGCTAGGATCTCGTAGAAGCGTCGTGCTTCGTCTTCGGAGAGGTCGTCGGTATCGCGAAGCGTCTCCGCGAACCCGCGAATGGACGTGATCGGGGTGCGGAGCTCGTGCGACACGTTGGCGACGAACTCGCGGCGCAAGCCCTCGAGGCGTTCGAGCCGGGTCATGTCCTTGAGTACGAGCAACGCGCCGATCTCTCCGCGGTCCGGATCGATCCAGCTCGAGCCGCTCGCGGCAAGATAGCGTTCCTCGGGACCGACGATACGCACCGAGCCGTCGACGGCACCCGGCGCCGCGAGCGCGCGCCGCACGAGTCGAAGAAGGTCCGGATTGCGAATGCGTTCGGGAAGCGTGCGCCCGATCGAAGCCTTCGGATCGAGACCGAGGAGCTCGCCTCCGGCACGGTTCATGATGACGACGCGCTCGTCGCCGTCCACGGCGATCACGCCTTCTCCCATCGACGCGAGCAAGGTCTCGCTGTCGCGACGGTCGACCTCCATGCGTCGCAAGCGCTCTTCGATGCGCGCGGTCATGCGGTTGAACGCGTGCGCGGTCTCCCCCGCCTCGCGGATCATCGGAACCGGGACCGGCGACTGCAGGTCGAAGCGCGCCACGCGCAACGCGCCCTCTCGCAGACGCCGCAAGAACACGACCGCGGGCCACGAGATTCCGGCCGCCACGAGGAGCGCCGCGAGCAGCACCGGGTAGAGAGCCGCCAGAACCCGCGATCGAAACTCCGCCACGGGACGCTCGAGCGTGCGCGCGGTGACACTCATGCGGAAGACAGAGCGACCCGCGCCGGAGGTTCCGTTCGCCTCGATGGGAACCGCCACGTAGAGGTAGTCCTCGCCGAGGGAATCGCTGTATCGCCGCGCGACTCCGCGCTTACCCGATCGCGCGAGAATCACTTCGGGGCGATTCGAATGGTCGTCGAGGCGCGTGGGGTCCACCTCGGATTCGCCGAGTACCCGGCCCGAAGGATCGATCCACGTAACGCGCGCGCCGAGTGAACGACCGAGCTCGCTGCAAAGCTCGGCGATCGCGTCCTCGTCACCGGACCGCGCGAGCGGACGCAGACGCGGCATGAGGAACCGGGCGTACGACTCGAGCTCGGTCGCTCGCCGTTCTTCGAAGGTCGCGGCGAATCGCGAGACCGCGAGCCACGACGAGATCCCACAGCCGATCGCCCCCACGGCGAGGATCGCGAGGAAGGCGAACCAGAAGAGGAGAGAGCGCAGGATCAAGTCGAACGTCAATCCTTGAAACGGTATCCGACGCCGCGCACCGTCTCGATGAGATTTGCGTACTCGCCGAGCTTGCGACGCAGACCGACCATCTGGAAGTCGATCGACCGATCGGTGACCGGATAGTCGGGACCGTGCGCGCCGTCGACGATTTGATAGCGCGTGAACACCCACCCCGGGCGCCGCGCGAGAAAGTGCAGGATGCGGAACTCGGTTGCCGTCAGCTTCGTGGGTACGCCGTCGATCGCGACCTCGTGGCGTCGCGGATCGATCGCCAGCCCGTCGAAGGTCAAACGCGTCGATTCGTCGGCCGCGTCACTCGCGCGACGCCGAAGCACCGACTTGATCCGCGCCACGAGCACCCGCGGACTGAACGGCTTCGTCACGTAGTCGTCGGCCCCGAGCTCGAGACCGGTGACGATGTCGGACTCCTCGCCCTTCGCCGTCAACATGACGATCGCGCTCGACGCGGTCTTGTCGTCACCACGCAGGACGCGGCACACCTCGAGTCCGTCGACGCCGGGCAACATCAAGTCGAGCACGACGAGGTCGGGAGGATTCTCGCGCGCGGCGGCGATCCCCTCTTCACCGGTTGCTCGCGTCTCGACGTCGAAGCCTTCCCGCGCGAGATGGAACCGAACCAACTCTTGGATGTCCTCGCCGTCTTCGACGACGAGAATTCGCTCCTTGGTCATGGTCTGGTCTCGGGTTTCGGAGTCGTCAGAAAGAGGATCGGTTGGCGTTGCGCGATGAGCGTAGCATCGATCGTTTCGCCGATTCCACCCGTCTCCGCGATCTAACGGAAGTCTCACGGGTGCCGCACGGGCGCCTCACCCATCGGAACTATCCTGCGCCCAGTTTCACCGAACGACCACCTGTCGTCGTACCGGGATCGCCATTCTCGACGACCGCGACGCAGGCGACGGAAGCACGCGATCCGTCCCGCGGCCACGAGAACCCGACGACGAATCTTCTACGCCCCTCTCCGTCCCCCGGAGAGGGGCCACGCCTTCCACACCGACTCGGCCGCCCTGCTCGCGTGCATCCTCTGATGCCGTCGTCGAGGATTCGCGCGACGCCGACTTCGACTCGCCTCAGCCTACCCGATCCGCCTCGAGCCGCGGTCGGGAAATGGCGGTCGGGATTCGTTGAACCGGAGCGGCGTTCTCGCGGGGTTTCAGGTAGGAGCGCGAGCTCGCGCGAAAAAACTTCGCCGAGAATTCGTGCCATCGCCGACGGGCGCACAGCGGACGCACCGGACGGCCGAGGAGGGAAACCATGAACGGCGGAAGTGCTACGCGCCGTAGTCACTCGACTCACGGAAACCGAACCCCTGTCCGGGGTTGCCGGCATTGCCCGAACCCCCTCGAAGAGTCGCCGGACGGCCTCGGAAGCGCCTCGGGCTCGCCGAATTCTTACGTGCAACACCGTGGACGCACACCTATAATCCGGTCCGCTGCTGCCGAAGGACCTGCCGACCCGGCGCTTGGCCGGGACCGCCTTCTGCCGGAAACAGCATTTCATCAACGAGGGGTGATATCGATGAAGTTGCTCGTGTACCTGCTGGCGATGATCTGTCTCGGCGTCGTGGGATGCGTCGCGATCTACGCGCGCTTCGCGGTCGTTCTCGCCTGCATCGGCGGAACGTTCGTCGCGCAATCCTGCGGAACGCTGGGTCGCTTGCTGACCGCGTCCGCCACCGCCGAAACGCCGCGAGCCGCGAACGGCAAACGCGCCGCGGCCAAGTCGATCGCCAAGGCCGGACGCTCGGCCGCCTGATCTCCCGCGAGGCCGAAACGGTCGACCGCGACGGCCAAGCGGTCGACGAACGCGAGGTCGGCCGGGCCAACCTCGCGCCGGCACGATCTCACGAGCGTGCCACGGCCGCGCGACGTTCGTACGCGAGGTTCGGTGCGAGCCATCGCTCCGCGACCGCGACGTCCACTCCCTTTCGCTTCGCGTAGTCTTCGACCTGGTCGCGCCCGATCTTCCCGACGCCGAAGTACGCCGCGTCGGGATGCGCGAAGTAGAACCCGCTCACGGATGCCGCCGGCATCATCGCGAAACTCTCGGTGAGCTCGATCGACGCGTTCTCCGGGACCGCGAGCAGGTCGAACAGCGTCTGCTTTTCCGTGTGGTCGGGGCATGAGGGATATCCCGGAGCCGGCCGGATCCCGCGGTACTCTTCGCGCACGAGCGCGTCGTTGTCGAACGTCTCGTCGGCCGCGTATCCCCAGAACTCCGTGCGTACGCGCTCGTGCAGTCGTTCGGCGAACGCCTCCGCGAGACGGTCCGCGAGCGCCTTCAGCAAGATCGAACGGTAATCGTCGTGCTCGGCCTCGTATTCCGCGAGCTTCGTCTCGATGCCGAGCCCGGTCGTGACCGCGAACGCGCCCACGTAGTCCGTCACTCCCGCGTCCTTCGGCGCGACGAAATCCGCAAGGCACAGGTTGGCGCGACCTGCCGACTTCTTCATCTGCTGGCGCAACATGTGAACCGTGGCGCGCGTCTCCTTGCGCGAAGGGTCAGTGTAGATCTCGATGTCGTCGCCGATCGCATTGGCCGGGAACAGTCCGACCACGCCGCGTGCGCGCAGCGTCCCGTTCGCGATGACGTCGTCGAGCATCGCCAGCGCGTCGTCGAACAGCTTCTTGGCCTCGGTACCGACGACGGGATCGTCGAGAATCGCCGGGTACTTGCCCGCGAGCTCCCAGGTTTGGAAGAACGGCGTCCAGTCGATGCGGTCGCGTAGCTCTTCGAGCGGGTAGTCGTCGAAGGTACGAATCCCCAGCTCCTTCGGCGCGTCGATCGATGCCGACTTCCAGTCGGTCGCGAATCGGTTCGCGCGCGCATCCTCGATCGGAACGCGGGACGACTCGCTCGAACCGCCCGCGCGCTTCACGCGGATGGCTTCGTACTCTTCGCGCGTCTTGGCCGCGAACGCTTCGCGCTTTCCGCCGAGCAGTGCGCCGACGACCCCGACCCCGCGCGACGCGTCGACCACGTGGACCGCCTCGCCGTGGTACTCGGGCGCGATCTTGACTGCGGTATGCACGCGCGAGGTGGTCGCGCCGCCGATCAAGAGCGGCACCTCGAAACCCTGCCGCTCCATCTCCGACGCGACGTGACACATCTCGTCGAGCGACGGCGTGATGAGCCCCGAGAGCCCGATGATGTCGACCTTCTTCTCGCGTGCTTCACGAAGGATCGTCTCGCATTGCACCATCACACCGAGATCGATGACCTCGTAGTTGTTGCACTGCAACACCACGCCGACGATGTTCTTGCCGATGTCGTGGACGTCGCCCTTCACGGTCGCGAGCAGCACCTTGCCATTGGACTGGTTCTCCTCGATCCCGCTCGCGCGCTTCTCCTCCTCGAGGAACGGAATGAGATACGCGACGGCCTTCTTCATGACGCGCGCGCTCTTGACGACCTGCGGCAGGAACATCTTGCCCTCGCCGAAGAGGTCGCCGACGACGTTCATGCCGTCCATGAGCGGCCCTTCGATCACTTCGATCGCACGCTCGGCCTTTTGCCGCGCCTCTTCCGTATCGGCTTCGATGTAGTCGGTGATGCCCTTCACGAGCGCGTGCACGAGGCGATCTCGCACCGGCCCCTCACGCCACGTGAGGTCTTCCTTCTTCTCGCGCCGCTCACCCTTCACCGTGTCGGCGACCTCGAGCAATCGCTCGGTCGCGTCTTCGCGCCGATTCAGCACGAGATCTTCGACGCGCTCGCGCAGGTCAGCGGGAATGTCTTCGTAAATCGCGAGCTGCCCGGCGTTGACGATCCCCATGTCCATGCCGGCGCGGATCCCGTGATAGAGGAACACCGAGTGGATTGCCTCGCGGACCGGATTGTTACCGCGGAACGAGAACGACACGTTGCTGACGCCACCGCTCACGCGGCAGTGCGGCAGCGCCTCCTTGATGCGCTTCGTCGCTTCGAAGTACGCGACCGCATAGCCCGCGTGCTCTTCGATTCCCGTTCCGATCGCGAAGATGTTCGGGTCGAAGATGATGTCCTCGGGCGGCATGCCGACCTTCTCGGTGAGCACGCGGTACGACCGTTCGCAGATCTCGAACTTTCGCTCCGTCGTGTCCGCCTGCCCGTCTTCGTCGAACGCCATCACGACGACCGCGGCACCGTAGCGCCTCACCTTGCGGGCTTGCTCGATGAAGGCGTCCTCGCCTTCCTTGAGACTGATCGAGTTGACGATGCACTTGCCCTGCGCGCAGCGAAGTCCCGCTTCGATGACGTCCCACTTCGACGAGTCGATCATGATCGGAACACGCGCGATGTCGGGCTCGGACGCGATGAGGTAGAGGAACTTCTCCATCACCGCTTCGGAATCGAGCAAGCCTTCGTCCATGTTGACGTCGATGATCTGCGCGCCGTTCTCGACCTGCTGCCGCGCGACCTGGAGCGCAGTCTCGTAGTCTTCCGCTTTGACGAGCTTCGCGAACCGCGCCGAGCCCGTCACGTTCGTACGCTCGCCTACGTTCACGAACAGCGAATCGTCGCCGATCGACATCGGCTCGAGCCCCGACAGCCGCATGCGGTGCGGCAACTCGGGGAGCTTGCGCGGGGCGACGCCGTCCATCGCTGCCGCGATCTTCTCGATGTGCTCGGGCGTCGTTCCGCAACAGCCACCGACACCGTTCAAGAAGCCGCTCGTCGCGAACTCCTTCAACACCTCGGCCATCATGTCGGGATCGTCGTCGTAGCCGCCGAATTCGTTCGGGAGGCCCGCATTCGGATGGCACGTCACGCGGCAGGACGCCACGCGTGAGAGCTCCTCGACATAGGGACGAAGCTCGGTTGCTCCGAGCGCGCAGTTCAGCCCGACGAGCACGGGTTCGGCATGCGCGACCGAGTTCCAAAACGCCTCGGTCGTCTGCCCCGAGAGCGTGCGCCCGCTCGCGTCGGTGATCGTCCCCGAGATCATCACCGGGAGCCGATAGCCGAGCTCGTCGAACAGCTCGAGGAGCGCGTAGATCGCGGCCTTCGCGTTCAGCGTGTCGAAGATCGTCTCGACGAGCAGGATGTCCGAGCCGCCTTCGACGAGCCCGCGCGCCGCATCGAGGTACGACTCGCGCAGCTGGTCGAACGAGATGTTGCGGAAGCCCGGGTTGTTCACGTCCGGCGAGAGCGACGCGGTGCGGCTCGTCGGGCCGAGCGTGC
>JAUIME010000067.1 GCA_030433195.1 bacterium | reverse complement strand
GCTCATCCTCGCGCGGACGCACATCGGGCATGGTTCGCCCGGGAAGCAGGACAGCGCCGACGCGCACGGGGCGCCGCTTGGCGCGGACGAGGTCGCGGCGACGAAGAAGGCCATCGGATGGCCCGAAGAGCCCACGTTCCGGGTTCCCGATTCGGTCCGCGCGCACTTCGAGGAGCGCATGACGAGCGTGCGCGCGGCGCACGAAGAGTGGGACACGCGCTTTGAGTCGTGGCGCGAGGCGAACCCCGAGCTCCGGGCATCACTCGATTCCTTCGTGCAGGGGTCGCTGCCGATCGACCTCGAGGTGCAGCTCCTCGACTTCGTGGCAGCCCATGCGAAGGACAAGGAAGCGACGCGTGCGAGCTGCGGCGCGATCCTGCAGCGCGCCGCCGAGCTCGTTCCGAATCTGGTCGGCGGCTCGGCGGACCTCGCGGGGTCGAACAAGACGATGATCAAAGACGGCGGACCGATCGGGCCGGGATCGGGCCACGACGGACTCGCCGCGTTCGCCGGCCGATCGATCCACTACGGGGTGCGCGAGCACGCGATGGCCGCGATCGTCAACGGCATGGCGTTGCACGGGACGATGCGCGGCATCGCGGCGACGTTCCTCATCTTCTCGGACTACATGCGCCCGTCGATTCGGATCGCGGCGCTCATGAACCTTCCGTCGATCTACGTCTTCTCGCACGACAGCTTCTATCTCGGCGAGGACGGTCCGACGCACCAACCGATCGAGCAACTCGCGTCGCTTCGCGCGATCCCCAACGTCGACGTGTGGCGTCCGGCCGATTCGGTCGAGATGGCCGTGGCGTGGGCGGTCGCGATCCGCAACGACGGCGGACCGTGCTGCCTCGTCACCACGCGGCAAGGCGTCCCGAAGATCGCGCGGCGCGACGACTTCACGGCCGACGCCGTGAAGCAAGGAGCGTACGCGATCTGCGAGCCGAGCGATTTCGCCGACGGCCCCGACGAGGCGGACCTCGTGATCGTCGCGACGGGTTCCGAGGTGTCGCTCGCGATCGACAGCGCAAAGCGCCTCGCCTCGGAAGACGGTCGTCGCGTGCGTGTCGTTTCGATGCCGTCGGTCGATCGCTTCCTCGCGCTCGAGCCCTCGGACCGCGACGCGATCCTGCCGCCCGGCGTCGCGCGCGTCTCGATCGAAGCGGCCGGAACGTACGGTTGGCGCGAAGTGGTCGGAGACGGGGCGCTCGTCATCGGGCTCGATCGCTTTGGCGCTTCGGCACCCGCGGGAGTTCTCGCCGAGCAGTTCGGGTTCACGCCGGACGCGGTGGTGACGCGCGTTCGCGAGTGGCTCGAATAGGACGGGTCGTGGGACGCGGCGAGCTCGGCGTGCGACCTATCGCGCGACGAAGCTGCGGTCGAAGTCCTTCCACACCGGTTCGAAACCGCGCGCGGCGATGACCTCGGCGACGGCTCGAGGCGAGCGCTCGTCGACGATGTCGAACTGGCCTTCGCTCGCTTCGGGCTCGCTGTAGCCGCCGGGGTTCGTGCGGCTACCGGCGCTCATGCGCGTGACGCCGAGACCGATGAGCTGATCGCGTAGTGCGACGGGTTCGCGCGTCGAGACGACGAGCTCGGCGTCGGGCATGGCGAGACGCATCGCGCAGAGCATCTGGACGAAGTCGCGGTCGTCGACGGGGGCGGCCGGCACGTATCCGCCCGCCGCGGCGCGGATGCGCGGGAAGCTGATCGCGACGCGGCTTCGCCAGGCCGACTTCGCGAGATGCCGCGCGTGCAGCGCGGTCGCGATCGCCTCGATGCGCCAATCGCCGAGCCCGAGGAGGGCGCCGATCCCTAGGGATCGCAAGCCCGCCGTGCCCGCGCGCTCGACCGAATCGAGCCGCCACGAGAATCGCGTCTTCGGACCCTTGGTGTGAACGCTCGCGTACACCTCGGGATCGTAGGTCTCTTGATACACGACGACACCGTCGACGCCGGCTGCTTCGAGCTCGCGATAGCCCTCTTCTTCGAGCGGTTGGATCTCGACCGCGATCGACGCGAACCGCGGCGCGAGTGCGCGCGCGACCTCGGCGACGCGTGAAACGGGAAGGTGCCGATTCGACTCGCCGCTCACGAGCAGGAGATGGCGAAAGCCTTGGTCGGCGAGGCCGCCGGCTTCGGCGATCGCCTCGTCGAGCGTCAGCGTGCGGCGCGCGATCCGGTTGTCGAACGAGAATCCGCAGTACGTACACTTGTTGACGCACTCGTTCGACAGGTACATCGGCGCATAGAGCTGGATCGTGCGTCCGAAGCGGCGTTCGGTGAGCGCGGCGCTTCGTTGGGCGAGGGCTTCGAGGGACCGCGAGGCCGCCGGCGAGAACAGCGCGGGCAACAGGGCGTCCGACACCGGGCCGTCGCTCGCGATCGCGCGTTCGACGTCGCGCGGCGTCGCGCGCAGCGCTGCGTCACGCAGGGCACCGAGGTCGAGCGTCTCGAAGGTGTCCGAGAAGCGTCGCGGGAATCGGCCCGCGTCGCGCTCGAGGGGGGGCGCGATCGTCATCCGTTCGGATCCGTCGCGGGCGTCGGGTCGAGGAATCCCGTGAGCGGGCTCGAGGCGCGAGCGATCCGGCTCTCACCGCCGGGGCCGGCTTCCCGCGCGGCGATCGCGGCGTCGACCGCGAGCCGGAAGGCGTCGGCCATGCGCACCGGATCGTCGGCGATGGCGATCGCGGTGTTGACGAGCACGGCGTCCGCACCGAGCTCGATCGCTTCGGCCGCGTGCGACGGCATGCCGAGACCCGCATCGACGACGACGGGCACGTTCGCTTGTTCGATGATGATGCCGACGAGGTCGCGCGTGCGCAGTCCGCGGTTCGATCCGATCGGCGCGGCGAGCGGCATCACCGTCGCGCACCCGACGTCTTCGAGCCGCTTGGCCAGCACGGGATCCGCGTGGATGTACGGCAGCACGATGAACCCGTCGGCGACGAGCGTCTCGGCGGCGCGCAGTGTCTCGACGGGATCGGGGAGCAAGTAGTTCGGTTCGGGCGTGACTTCGAGCTTGATCCACTCGGTTCCCGCGGCCGCGCGCGCGAGCTTCGCGAGGCGGATCGCCTCTTCGGCATCACGAGCGCCCGACGTATTCGGCAGCAGCCGGTACTTCGAACGGTCGAGCGCAGCCAGCGTGGGGTCGTCCGGGCGGTCGAGATCGACGCGTCGCAGTGCGACGGTGACCATTTCGGTGCGCGAGGCTTCGGCGGCGCGCGCCATCACTTCGGGCGAGGGGAACTTGCCGGTACCGAGGAACAGTCGGGATCCGAACGCGACGCCCGCGATGACGAGCGGTTCGGGTTGGGACATCTCAGCCGCCTCCGACGAACTGCACGATCTCGAGGCGATCGCCTTCGCGCAGCCGTGTATCGCAGAAGTCGTCGCACGCGAGGTAGCGACGGTTGTACTCGATCGCGAGCCGCTGCGGATCGAGGCGCAGCTCGTCGAGCAACTGCCGCACGGTCATCTTCGGGGGGACATCGCGTTCTTGTCCGTTGACGATGATGTTCATGTCGGCTCCCCATCTCGTATCGAGCGTAGAGCGAACCGAGTCGGGCTCGTATTCGCTACGTACCGGACGTTCGGGGTTCTGTCGGAAATCGTCGTCTCGCCCTCGGGGCGCGAAGTTCGCCTACTTCGCCGCCGCCTCGGGTCGGATCGGCCCGGCGTTGCGGATCGCGTCCGACGTGCGGTCCGCGAAGTCGGCGAAGTTGTCGTGGAATCGCTGTGCGAGCTCACGGGCTTTCGCATCGTACGCGCTCTTGTCGGGCCAAGTCTCTCGCGGTTGTAACACTTCGGCCGGAACCCCGGGGCAGCTCGTCGGCACCTGGAGCCGGAAAATCGGGTCCTCGACGTAGTCGACGCCGCCGAGCGCGCCCGCGAGCGCGGCGTTCACCATCGCGCGCGTATGCTTGATCTTCATGCGCTGGCCGACGCCGAACGGTCCGCCGGACCAGCCCGTGTTCACGAGCCAGCAGTCCGAGCCGTGCTCGGCGATCTTCTTCTGTAGAATATCGGCATACTCGAACGGATGCAGCACCAAGAACGGCGAACCGAAGCAAGCGCTGAAGGTCGCCACGGGCTCGTTGCCGAGGCCCTTCTCGGTGCCGGCCACCTTCGCGGTGTAGCCCGAGATGAAGTGATACATGGCCTGCTCGGGCGTGAGCTTCGCGATCGGCGGCAGCACCCCGAACGCGTCGCAGGTGAGCAGGACGACGTTCTTCGGGTGACCGGCGCGGCCGCCCGGGACGTAGTTGCTGATGAAATCGATCGGGTACGCCGCACGGGTGTTCTCGGTGAGCGATCCGTCTTCGAGATCGAGCTGGCGAGAGACGGGATCCATCACGACGTTTTCGAGCACGGTGCCGAAGCGCTTGGTCGTCGAGTAGATCTCGGGCTCGGACTCTTCGTCGAGCCGAATGACCTTGGCGTAGCACCCGCCTTCGAAGTTGAACACGCCGTCGTCGCTCCAGCCGTGCTCGTCGTCGCCGATGAGCCCGCGCGACGGGTCGGCGGAGAGCGTCGTTTTTCCGGTGCCCGAAAGCCCGAAGAAGAGGGCGCTGTCGCCGGAGTCGCCGACGTTCGCCGAGCAGTGCATCGCACCGACCGACTGCTGCGGCAGCAGGAAGTTCATGACCGTGAACATGGACTTCTTGATCTCGCCCGCGTAGAGCGTGCCGCCGATGAGGGCGATCTTGCGTGCGAGGTGCAAGATGATGAAGGTCTCGCTGCGCGTGCCGTCGCGCTCGGGATCGGCGACGAAGTTCGGCACGTGGATGATGCTGAACTCGGGATCGTGCGACTGCATCGCGTCGGTCTCGGTCAGCGGGATGAACATGCATCGCGCGAACAGACAGTGCCAGGCGTTCTCGGTCACGAGACGCAGCGGCAAGCGATACGTCGGATCGGCGCCGACGTGGCAGTCGAGCACGAAGAGGTCGCGCCCCTGCAGGTAGGCCTGGGCGCGGGCGAGCAGCCGGTCGAACTTGTCTTCGGGGAAGGGCTTGTTGACCTTCCCCCACCAGACCTTGTCCTTCGTCTCGGGATCCTCGACGACGAACTTGTCCTGGGCCGAGCGACCCGTGTGAATCCCCGTATGGACGACGATGGGCCCATCGGCGCTGATCTCGCCTTCGCCGCGCCGTGCCGCGTGCTCGTACAACTCGGCGGGCGTGAGATTCCACTGCACCGACCGCGGGTTCGTCAGACCTTGTTTCTCGAGCCCGATACGGCTCTCCCGGGGATTCGCGTCACTCATGGAAATGCCTCAGGTCAATGCAGTTCTGTGAGGAAGGCAAAACCGGGAGTCTACAAAAACCCCAGGCCGGAAGGGAAATGGCAGCTGCGGATTCTCGTGTGGGCGGCCGGGGCGATGGGAGGGTTCAGCGGGCTCTACCGCATCTCAATCCTCCAACCACGGCGATCCCGCCTCGACGAGCGCCTCGACCAGCTCGGTGACGCGTTCGCGCGCCGATTCGATCTTCGGGCGCAGCTCGGCGATTCCGGCTTCGGCGAGCTCGAGGGATGGTTCGTGCGACGGCGTGGGGCCGTAGGTGGAGCGGTCGACGCCGCGGGCGACCGCGAAGAGGCGATCGCCGATCGTCGGGGGATTCTTCTCGCCGGTCTCGAGCTTGCTTCGGGTGCCGTTGAGCGCTTCGTCGAGTCTCTGGATTTCGGCGCGCAGGGCGTGGTAGCGCTCGTCCATGTCGCCCGCGGCGGCGCGCGAGGTGGCGAGGACGACCTCGATGCGTTGGATCTTGTGCATGAGGCCCCCGAGGGTCCACAGCATCGCCGTGTGCGTCCGTACGCTGTCTTCGTAGCGGCGCCAGAAGGCCGCGACGTCGGCGAGCGGGGCGCCTTCGAGGGCACCGCGTCGCAGGGGCACGACTTCGAACGACTGCGGTTCCCCGAGATCCTCGACGACGCCCGCGACTTGGCGGGACAGCGTCACCGTGTACGTGCCCGGGGCGCAGAGGAGCCCCTGCGGCGGGCCGCCCCACATCGGCGGGGGACCTTCGACGAGCGGGATCGTGTCGGGGCGGGGATAGCGCAAGTCCCACGCGACGCGATGGAATCCTTCGGTGGTCGGGCCTTCGACGCGGCGTACGACGTCGCCGTTCGCGTCGCGGACCGTGAGCCAGATTTGCGGCTGCGCTTCGCGTCGTTCGGCCTCGACCGCGTCCCAGCCCGGGAACGAGACTCGCCCTCCCGAGGCAGCTTTCTCGGTCTCGTTTGCCTTGCGGCGCGCTTGTGCGGTCATGAGCTCGTCGCGCAGGTGATACGTGAACACGGCGCCGAACGGCGGGTTCGGGGCGATGTAGTGCGCGGCACCCTGGTCGCCCTTACCGCCTTCGAACCCGAGCTTCGGTCGTGGGAAATACCACCACGCGTCGCGGACCGGGAACAGCGCGGCCGGTGCCGCGAGATGTTCGTCGGTGACGTGGCGAAGCGGCGTCATGTCGTCGAGCACCCAGAAACCGCGCCCGAACGACGCCGCGACGAGATCGTCGTCACGCCGGTGGATCGTGAGGTCGCGGAACGAGATCGTCGGCACGCCACCCTCGAGTTTCGTCCAGCGGGCGCCCGTGTCGACCGTGAAGTAGAGCCCGAACTCGGTCGCGAGGAAGAACAGCGACTCGCGTTCGTGATCCTGCACGATCCGCCACACGAGCGTTCGATCCGGAAGGTCGCCGCACATCGTCGACCACGTGCGTCCGAGGTCGGTGCTCTTCACGAGGTACGGACGGAAGTCGCCGTACTTGTGATTGTCGAGCGCGACGTAGACCGTGTTCGCATCGAACATCGACGTCTTGATGTCGTTGACGAACGCCGTGGCCGGAACGCCGGGTAGCGATCCGACATCGATCGCGCGCCAGTTCGCGCCGCCGTCTTCGGTGACTTGCAGGCGGCCGTCGTCGGTGCCGACCCACAGCAGTCCTTCGGCCTTCGGCGACTCCGAGATCGACGTGATCGTGTTGTAGTTCGACATCGCGGAAACGTCCCACGCGTTGTCGTAGCTCTGCGTTTCGCCGAAGACCGGGAGCCCGAGGCGTTCCTGGTTTCGCGTCAGGTCGTCCGAGATCGCGGTCCACGTATCGCCGCGGTTGTCGCTTCTCCAGACACGTTGCGACGCGAAGTAGAGACGCGTCGGCTGATGCGGGCTCACGAGGATCGGCGCGTCCCAGTTGAAGCGTTCGTGGGGTTCGCCGTCACCGGCCTGCGGCTGGATGTCGACGACCTCGCCCGTCGTCATGTCGATGCGCGACAGGTAGCCCTCTTGGCGTTCGGCGTAGAGGATGTCGGGATTGCCGGGTTCGGTCGCGGGCTGGTGTCCGTCCCAATCGAGGACGACGCGCCAATCCGAGTTCTGGATGCCGTGCGCGTCGTCGGTGCGGATCGGGCCGCCTTCGGTGCTGTTGTCCTGCGTGCCGCCGTAGACGTTGTAGAAGGGCTCCGTATCGTCGAGCGCGAGCTTGTAGAACTGCGTCACGGGGAGATTGTCGAAGAACCGCCAGTTGTCGGCGAGGTCGAAGCTCTCGTACAACCCGCCGTCGCTGCCGACGAGGAGGTAGTCGGGATCGTCGGCGCGAAACGCCATCGCGTGATTGTCGGAGTGCTTGGATGACTCCTTCATGCGCCGGAACGTCGCTCCGCCGTCATCGGATACCCGCATACGGACGTCGGCGAGGTAGACGCGATCGAACGCGTGCGGCGAGGCGTAGAGTTCCTGGTAGTAATGCGGACCCGTGCCGCCCGAGACGGTGTCGGACATCTTCGTCCACGTCGCCCCGCGATCGGACGATCGGTAGACCGCGCCCGTGCGTCGGTCGAGCTCGATCGCCGCGTAGAGCACGTCGGGTCGTTGCGGCGAGATCGCGAGCCCGATCTTGCCCATGTTCGAGGCAGGCAGACCCTCGGAGAGCTCGTGCCAGGTGACGCCGCCGTCGTCGCTACGGTACAAGCCCGTGCCGGGGCCGCCCCCGATGTACGCGGCGACCGTTCGATGCCGCTGCCACGTCGCGGCGTAGATGCGGTTCGGGTCGCGCGGATCGATCGCGAGATCGGTCGCGCCGGTCCAACGATCGTCGCCGAGCGTTCGCGTCCACGTCTCGCCGCCGTCGGTGGTGCGGTACACGCCGCGCTCGCCGCCTTCGCTCCACAGCGGTCCTTGCGCCGCGACCCAGACGACGTCGGAGTTCTTCGGATGCACGACGATCTCCGAGACGTGTTCGGATTTGCGCAAGCCGACGTTCGTCCACGTCGTGCCGCCGTCGTTGCTCCGGTAGACGCCGTCGCCGAATCCCACGTGGCGGCCGCCGACGTTCTCGCCCGTGCCGACCCAAACGACGTGAGGGTTCGACGGGTCGATGGTGACGCAGCCGATCGAGTACGAACCCTGGTCGTCGAAGATCGGTGACCAGGTGACGCCGGCGTTGTCGGTTCTCCAGACGCCGCCCGAGCCGACCGCGACGTACCACTGGTTGTCGTCGACCGGCGAGATGGCGATGTCGGCGATTCGTCCCGACATGAACGCCGGGCCGATGCCGCGAAGCTCGAGCCCGCGGAAGGTCTCGGCGCGAAAGGTCGAGCCGTCGCTCTCGTCGCTCGCGGCAGCGAGGGAGGCCGGCGCCGCGGATTCGGGGGTCGAAGCGATCGCGCTCGGGGCCGCGCCGATCGCGGTCACGAGGCAGATCATGCGGAGAAGGGGGCGCCAGGCGGTGTCGAGGCTCGTCATGAGTCTTCCGTCGCTAGAGGAGATGTGGCGATCGTGGAGGCGCCGTGCAACCACGGCGCGGATACGGCTTCGTACGTGAGTCGAGCCGTAAAGTTCTAAAGAACGCGATCGTCCGAAATCGGCGTCGAGCTTGATCCCGAAGGGCGCCTTCGGTATCCCCGCGCGAGACGGGCGCGGGGGGCGCGGGGCCGCGGACGTCCGACAACTTTCTACCTGCCCGGCGACACCCACTTCGTGGGTCGGCGGACCGACTCCGTCGCGAACGAGCGGCCGAGCCGCGTCGAGCGACGCGAGGGTGAAACGATGCTGCTGCAAGGGAGGTAGGTCGATGATGCGATCGTCGAGGGGCAGGTTCTCGTTCGTGTGGGGGCTCGCCGTCGTGCTTGCGTCGTGCGTGGCTCACGCACAGCCAAGCAATGTGCAACGGTACGACTTCCAGAGACCGACAGGCCCCGTCGCGGCGGGCCACACCGAGGTCAACTCGGGCGACTTCTACTCCGCGGCGACGGGGTACGGTTTCCTCAACTCGCCGCGCGGATCCAACGACGGCACCGGTCACACGTGGCAGATCTTCCAGAGCGTGGTTCCCGTCGAAGACGCGATCCCGCAGTCGGTGTTCTCCGATGCCACCGTCGACTGTGTGCGCGATTCGCTGGCCTATCGGTTCCGCGCGGACGTCCCGCCCGGGGACTACACCGTCACGGTGTGGCTCGGCGACGTGACCGATCCGCTGTTCCAGGTGCGCCTCGACGTCAACGGCGTGGTGGTCGACGTCGATCGCATGGACGTCAATCACACGCGCGGGAGCTTCGACCAGACGATCTTCGGCGGTTCGGTCCCGAAGGTGCTCACCGTCGATGCGAGCGCGGGTTTCATCGAGTTCCAGGTCGGGCCGGCGCCTGGTAGCGATCAGCCGATCACGTGGACGTACATCCAGGACGAGGATCCGACGCAGCCTCCATACCAGACCACGGCGACGCTCGTTCCCGCGTACAAGCTCGCGGCGTTGCAGGCGATCGAGATCCATCCGGCGGCCGTACCGCCCATCGTCGGCGACGACACGGAGCAGATCGCGGTGGGATCCGCCCCGGCCGCGCCCGAGATCACGGCCGCAATCGCGTTGTTCAATGCGGGCGACATCGCCGGTGCGAAGGCCGCGTTCGAAGCGTTGTCGGCGCCGGCGCACCAGGCCGCGCGCGCTGCGGGTCTGTTCTGGGTCGCGGGTCATCCGGCGGTCTTCGAGGACGAGCGCGAGATCCTCGCCGAAGCCATCACGACGGCCGAGGACATCCTCGCTCTCGATCCGCGCGACTACCCTGTCGTGGACCTTCATCGTCAGCTCCTGTACGCCGATGATGCGGAACGCTATCGCACGCTCTACGGCTACGCCGCGTCGGGGTATCCGGCGACGCAGAACCTCGGTCGGTCGTGCGCGCTCACGGAGTTCTTCGACACCACGCACCCGTATCACACCAAGGGCCGCACCCTGTGGCTTCGCAATCGAGGCGGGCTCGACCCGCGACGCGTGACGGTATCGTGGGAGATCGCGCAGGACACCGCGCGTCAGCTCGATCCGGCGTGGGGGGGCGTCAATCCGCACATTCGACTCTACGCGACGGATCAGTGGGTGAACGACGGCGAACCGTGGACCGTGATCGATTGGGACAGCCCGGCGATCGCGGGCGCGGGTCCGGATTGGGCACGCAACCTCGTCGGTTCGCTGAACCTCTGGCTCGATCTGTTCGAATGGTGGGCGATCCACCGCCAGAGTGACGAGGGCGACATCGGGGGCGGTTGGACCGACGACGTCGAGATCGTTCCCGCGTTCGGTCTCATGGCGTACGTGCTCTCGGGCGCATCCGACATCCTCGAGAATGGCGTCATCGAGTTTGCCGACGGGATCTGGGATTCGTCCATCATCGATCAGGCCGCGGGTTACCAGGCGCAGTACGCCGACGTCGAGCACACCGCCGAGCCCACGGGAAACATCCTGCACATGTATCCGCTCGTGCGTTACGGCGATCCGGAAGGCATGGAGCGAATCATGAAGAGCGCGAAGACGTTCGACGATCTCTTCCTGAGCGCACCGACCGTACAGGGACACCGCCACTTCGAAGGCAACCACATGAGCTCGACGCAGATCGCGCTCAACCCGAATCATCGCGCCGACATTCCGCTGTGCGGGCGCGTGACCGCGCCGTTCCCGTGGCTCGTGTGGTACTCGGAGAACCCGGGCATCGAGGGGCCGCTGCTCGAGTGGGCTTCGGCGTGGGCCGAGGACGCCGCGCGGACCGAGAACATGAAGCCGGCCGGCGTGTTCCCGCACGCTGTGTGGACGCCGACCGACGGCATCGGGCTCCCGGGATTGAGCTGGTACGACAAGAGCAACGCCTACGGTCAGTTCACCAAGTTCCCGCAGTATCACTACTACCTGTACGACCTCATCGGATACTTCTGGCTGCGCACGGGTGATCCGAAGTTCCTCGCTCCGTTCGATGCGTTGATCGGTTTCAAGGAAGCGTGGGCCGCGGCCGGTCAGCCCGACTACTCGATGGTCGACGATCCGCCCGCGGGCAAGCTCGACGAGTGGATCGGCGGCAAGTTGCCGGTCTATGGTGCGGCGGCCAACATCGCGCTGCGCGAAGACCACCCGACCTGGAACAACGTGCTCGCGAACTTCGGCGGCACCTACACGCGCTTCTTGCAGAACCCGACCAACGCCGCGCCGCTCGACGACCTCGCGGTGATCGCCGACGAAGGCGTCGCGAAGTGGCCGTACCGAACGACCGAAGGCGTGATGACCGACCGCATTCTCGTGGGCGGCTGGTACGACGTGATCTCCTACTACATCGGCGCCGACGTGATCTCGGTGTTCTTCGGTATGCCGACGCATGCGGTCACGTGGGGGAACGCGTCGCGGCTTTTCGCGGCTGCGGTCACCGATACGGACACGCGCTCGCTCGACGTCACCACGTACCTGTTCACGGACGCGTCGCGTGACATCGACGTGAAGCTGTGGGGACTCGACACGGGGCGCTCGTACGTTCTCGAGGCCGGGCCCGCCAACGATCTCGGTCTCGACCCGACGACGATTGACCAGACGATTCCGTTCTACCTCGAGCATCGCGGCGAGGGGCCGACGGTGACGATCCCGGGGCGGCAGACGTACGCGATCCGCATCAGCGATGCGTCGCCGACCACGCCGAGCGACGTCGGCTCGCTCGTCGACCTCGGCGTCGCCCCGCGCGACGTGTCCTACGATGCGGGGACGCAAGAGATCGTCGTTCGCGTGCACAACATCGGCTCGCAAGACGCGGGTTCGTTCGTCGTCGCCTACTGGCTCGGCGATACGGCGTCGGGGCCGGCCGCGGCGGCCGAGGTCGTTCCTTCGCTCGAGGCGCCGACCGATCTCGTGCCGCGTTCGACCGAAGTGCGCTTCCCGTTCACGGCGGGCGGTCCGACGACGGTGACGGTGTTCGTCGACGGACGCGAGCTCGTCGACGAGATCAACGAGGAGAACAACCTCACGACCGCGATCATCGCGGGGACCAGCGCCGAGCTCGATCCGCCGATGATCGCCGATCTCGTGCCGGCCGTCACCACGGTCGGCGGTACGATCACGGTCGAAGGCGACAACTTCCAATCGGGGATCACGGTTCTCGAGAGCGAGGGGCCGACGACCGACCTCTCGATCACCTTCGTCGATGCGCAGACCCTGACGCTCACGGTCTCGGGCGCCGCGTCGGCGGGCACGTACATCGTGTCGCTCGAGAACCCCGACGGTCAGCGAAGCAACCTCGTGCCGCTCGTCGTGCAGTGATCACGGCGGGATGAGTCGTAGCGAATTCGAGGGCAGGGCGGCAGCACGCCGTCCTGCCCGGCTCCACTGCTCGGTTCAATCGGTGAAGAGGAGCTTCGCGATCGCGGCGAGCGCGGAGACGACGACGACCCACCGGACCCAACGGGTGCCGCGTGCGATCACGAGCCG
>JAUIME010000826.1 GCA_030433195.1 bacterium | reverse complement strand
GAGGAAGACATTCGCGCGACGGCCGTCGCGCTCGACGACGAACTCGGCGTCGTCGTCGTCGCCGCGCTCCATCGCGTCAGCCTGTTCGATCGCGACACGAACGCGCTCTTGGGCGAAGTGACGTCTCTCGGGAACACGCGCCTCGATCAGTACGGGACGCCGCCGATCGCGTTGGTGCCGGGTTCGGGGACCGCCATGGTCCTGCGCGACACGCTCGACCGCCTCGACGTGATCGACATCGACCCCGCGTCGCCCACGTTCGCGACCGTGATCGAGAGCACGACCTTCGACGGCTGCAACGGCGGCGGCGGATGCGAGGCCGGCGGCATTCTCCTCAGCCGCGACGGCGCCCGGGTCGCGGTGCCGCTCACGTCGCGAAGCGCCGTCGCTCGCTATGCGCTGCCGCAACCGAACGTCTCGGTGCTCTTGATCCCCGATCCCGACACGATCGTCGTGTCGCCGGGCGAGCGCTTCCGATTCGACGTAGTGGTCACGAACCGAACGGGCAGCGCGCAGCCGGTCGTCGGGCGCATCGACGTGACGCTCCCGAACGGCAATCCATTCCCGGGCAACCCTGTCGCGGGACCGAAGTCGGTGACTCTCGGCGCCGAGCGAAGCGTTCGTAAACAGCTCTCGATCCCCGTCCGCGCCGGCGCCGCTCCCGGGGCGTATCGCGTTCGTGCCGAGCTCGAGCTGGCACTCGGCGAGCACTCGACGAACGAGATCGTGTTCTTCGTCGACTCCTGATCACCGCCGCGGTCGCGACGCACGAGAATCGCGTGCGGCGCGTTCGTTGAACCGGTCGCGCGCGCGGGGGCGTTCCACTCGTACCCGCGCGCGCCGGATCCGCACGCGCGTCCGTGTTCCCCTTGCGAAGGACGCCCTTTGAAGCGTATCGAGACGAAGCTCCTGGTGGCGCACGCCGACTTCATCCGCGGAGTCGCCCGGGGACTCGTGCGCGACGCCGCGGCCGCCGACGACGTCACCCAGCAGGTCCTCGTCGCGGCGATCGAGAACCCGCCGAAGCGACCGGACTCGATCCGTTCGTGGCTGGCGGCCGTCACGGCGAATCTCGGTCGCAAGCATCTGCGCAGTGAAGGACGGCGGGCGGACCACGAACGACGCGTGGTTCGCGACGAGACGGCTCCGGCGACGGTGGGCGTCGTCGCCAAGCACGAGCTCATTCGGCAGATCGCCGAGGCCGTCGGCGCGCTCGACGATCCGTATCGATCCGTCCTGCTCTTGCGGTACTACGACGACCTCACCCCCACGCAGATCGCGAAACACCTCGGCATCAAGCTCGACACGGTGAAGACGCGGCTGAGGCGAGCGCGCGAGAAGCTCGCCGCGCGACTCGACGAACGACACGAGAACCGCTCGGCGTGGGTCGGAGGACTCGCAGCACTCGCCGCCACGGGTATCGCGGACCCGAGCACCGGATCCCGCGTACCGCCGAACGCCGATGTCGCTCCCGACGCGAACGTGTCGCCGGTCGCGCCGCAGATCGGGCCCGCCGCATGGGTCGCGAGCGCCGCGACGATCGTGACCGGAATCCTCGTGCTCGTGCTCCTTCTGGATCGCGAAAAGCCCTCCACGGATGGCCGCGATCTCGCATCGCCTCCGTCGAACGCGATCCTCTCCGCCTCGCACCCGACCGGCGTCACGTCGGTACCGAACGCGAGCTCCGCCGACCGAGCCTCCGACGTCGCGCGGCGCGACGTCGCTCCGTCCCGCGCAGCCGAAGAATCCGACGCGTCGACCGGCACGCTCGAGTTGCGCGTCGTGTTCGATTCCGACGGCACGCCCGCGGCGGCGGTGCGCGCGCGCATCGAACCGTACTTCACGTCGTTGCCGAGCGGTCCGCAGATGCGCTGGGAGACCGACGAACACGGCATGCTCCGCGCCGACGGTCTGCCGCCCGGCCGAAAGTCGGTGACCCTCGGTCGCTGCCACACGTCGACAACGGTCGAGATCCTCGCCGGCGAAACGACGTCCACGACGATTCGACTGCCCGCCGGGCGTCACGTCTCCGGGATCGTCACCGACGCTTCCGGAGCGCCGGTCCGAGACGCCGCGATCTTCCTCTTTCGTTACGAGTTCGATCCCGGTTACGCCGTGACCCGAACGGACGCTGCCGGTCGCTTCGAGATTCGTGACGTGTCCGTGGGCTGCTGGATCGGCGCGCGCCATCCGAGGTTCACGCCATCGGCGAAAGAGATGTCGCTCGGCTTCAAGATCGGCGCCGAGCACCTCGCGTTGGTCTTGGGCGACGAAGGCGGACGAGTCGTCGGCACCGTCGTCGATCCGAGTGGCGTACCCGTTCGCGACGCGGTCGTGCGACTCGGCACCCGCGCTCGCGGCACGA
>JAUIME010000066.1 GCA_030433195.1 bacterium | reverse complement strand
CGATCTGCTCTCGCGGCTTTCGGCGCGCGAGTCGCTCGGCGAGCTCGACGCCAACCGTCTCATGAGCCACCTCATGGAGGGGCACATGACGCCCGCGCAGATCGGCGCGTTCCTCATGTCGATCCGCATGAAGGGTGAGACGCTCGACGAGATCGTCGGCTTCGCGCGTGCGATCCGGGCCCGCGCGAAGGGACTCCCGAATCCCGGCGAAACCGTCGACACGTGCGGCACGGGCGGCGACGCCTCGGGGACGTTCAACATCTCGACGACCGCTGCGATCGTCGCGGCCGGCGCGGGCGCGCGCATCGCCAAGCACGGCAACCGCAGCGTTACGAGCAAGTGCGGGAGCGCCGACGTGCTCGACGCGCTCGGCGTGCCGCTCGACCTGCCGCCCGACCGCGTCGTGCCCTGCCTCGACGCCGCGGGCATCGCGTTCCTGTTCGCGCCCGCGTTCCATCAGGCCATGCGGCACGCGGCCGTCCCCCGGCGCGAGCTCGGCCTGCGCACCGTGTTCAACCTGCTCGGCCCGCTGTGCAACCCCGCGGGTTCGCGACACCAACTCATGGGCGTCTTCGACGGCGACCTCACCGAGACGATGGCCAAGGCGCTCCACCGCCTCGGCTCGAAACATGCGCTCGTCGTCCACGGTAGCGACGGCCTCGACGAGATCACCCTGACCGGCACGACGCGCGTCACCGAAGTGCGCGACGGCTGGTTCACGACCTACGAACTCGACCCGCGCGAGTACGGCTTCAAGCTCTGCCGCATCGAAGACCTCGCGGGCGGCGATCCCGCCGACAACCGCAAGATCCTCGAGGACATCCTCGCCGGCGCCCCAGGTCCGAAGCGCGACGTGACACTCCTGAACGCCGCCGCGGTCCTCGTAGCCGCCGATCTCGCGACCGATCTTCGCGACGGACTCTTACGTGCGAGCGAAGCGATCGACAGCGGCGCCGCACGCCGCGTGCTCGACACGCTCGCCACGTTCGACCGCACCCCTGCCGCGGAGTCGGCGTGATGCGCAACATCCTGCACGAGATCGTGGAGCGCAAACGCGACGACGCGCCCGAGACGGTTCCCGACACTCGCGGCGACGCCGTGCGTCCGTTCGTGACCCCCGATCGCTTCGCGTTGATCGCCGAAGTGAAGAAGGCGTCGCCTTCGAAGGGCACCTTCACGCCGCGTCGCGATCCCGTAGCGCTCGCCGAAGCCTACGAGCGCGGCGGCGCGAGCGCGATCTCGGTGCTGACCGAGCGGAACTACTTCCTCGGCTCGCTCGGGGATCTTCAGGACGTGCGCGGCGCCGTGGCGCTGCCCGCGCTACGGAAAGACTTCCTCACGACCGCCGAGCAGATCGACGAAGCGCATCGCGCGGGAGCCGACGCCGTGCTGCTGATCGTGGCCGTCCTCCGCGACGAACTCGGCGCGATGCTCGCGGCCGCGCGCGAAATCGGCGTCGCGGCGCTCACCGAGGTTCACGACGACGCGGAACTCGATACCGCGCTCGCAGCCGGCGCCGACCTGCTCGGCATCAACAACCGCAACCTCGAGACCTTCGAAGTCGACCTCGAGACGTGCTATCGCCTCAAGCGACGCATCCCGGACGACGTTCCGGTCATCGCCGAATCGGGATTCTCGACGCCCGACGAAGTCGTACGGCTCCGCGACCACGGCTTCGCGGGCGCGCTCATCGGCGAGTCGCTCGTTCGCTCGGGCGATCCCGAAGCGAGCCTTCGCGCGATGCGCACCGCGCTCGGGGAGACGACGTCGTGAGCCGCCGCCCGCTCGTGAAGATCTGCGGCATCACGCGCGCCGAAGACGCGCAGCTCGCCGTGCGCCTCGGCGCCGACCGCATCGGATACGTGTTCGCCGATTCGCCGCGACGCGTCGATCTCGACACGGCCGCCGCGATCACGGCGACGTTGCCGGCCTCGGTCGTCCCCGTCGGCGTCTTCGTGAATCCGACGCTTGAAGAAGTGTCCGCCGCATTCTCGTGCAGCGCGATCCGACTCGCGCAGCTCCACGGCGACGAGACCCCGTCGTTCTGCGCCGCGCTCCCGCATCCGTGGATGAAAGCGATCCGCGTGGCCACGGCCGACGACGTCCCAACGATCCAACACTTCGGCTGCGCCGAGATCCTCGTCGACACACGCCTCGATCCGACGTCGGATCCGGAGGCCGCTCCCGAGTCGCGCACGGTCTACGGCGGAACCGGCACGCTGCTTTCGGACGCGGCCCTCGAAGCCGTGCTCGACGTCAAGGCGCGGCGCATCTTCCTCGCGGGAGGACTCGGACCCGACACGATCGGTCCCGTCCTCGAGCACGCGTTCGCGCGCACCGAAGGACGCCGCCCCGCGGGACTCGACGCCTCGAGCCGTCTCGAAGCGAGCCCGGGCATCAAGGATCCCGAGCGGCTCGCAGGTTTCTTCGAGGAGATCGAACGCGTCGTGAAGGCGCACGAAGCCGCAGCCGCCAAGCCGACGCCGCAGGAGCGCGAATGACGCACGCAAGCCACGATACCGACGCCGGCCGCTTCGGCTCGTTCGGCGGTTGTTTCGTCCCCGAAGTGCTCCGCCCCGCACTCGAAGAGATCGCTGAGGCTTGGGAACGCTACGGCGACGATGCCGACTTCCGCGAAGAGCTCGCGCACTACGGCCGGACGTACGTGGGTCGACCGACGCCCCTGTTCGAAGCGACGAACCTCACCGAGCATCTCGGCGGCGCGCGCATCTTCGTGAAGCTCGAAGGACTCGCGCACACGGGCGCGCACAAAATCAACAACGCGCTCGGCCAGGCGCTCCTCGCGAAGAGGATGGGAAAGACGCGCGTGATCGCCGAGACGGGCGCCGGCCAGCACGGCGTCGCGACGGCGACGGCCGCGGCCGCGCTCGGCCTCGAGTGCGAAGTGTTCATGGGCGCCGTCGACGCGCGACGCCAAGTGCCGAATCGATTCTGGATGGAGTGCATGGGCGCGACCGTGCGCCAAGTGCACGAGGGCACCGCAACGCTCAAAGACGCCGTCAACGCGGCCATGCGGCACTGGACGGAGCGCATCGAAGACACGCACTACCTGCTCGGCTCGGCGCTCGGGCCGCACCCGTATCCGACGATGGTGCGCACGTTCCAAGCCGTCATCGGACGCGAGCTCCGCGAGCAGCTCGCCGAGCGCGGCGTCGACCGTCCGCATACGATCGTCGCGTGCGTCGGCGGCGGCTCGAACGCGATCGGTGTGTTCCACGAGTTCGTCGGCGACGCCGACGTGCGACTCGTCGGTGTCGAAGCGGGCGGTCGCGGCACCGGACGCGGCGACAACGCCGTGCGCATGAGCGGAGACGGACGCCCCGGCATCGTGCAGGCCTACCGCTCGCTGTTCCTGCTCGACGACGACGGGCAGGTGCTGCCGACGCACTCCGTGTCGGCCGGCCTCGACTACCCGGGCATCGGCCCCGAGCTCGCGCACCTCGGCACGACCGGTCGCATCGACTTCGCGTCGGCCACCGACGACGAGACGCTCGCGGCCGTGCGACTCCTCGCGCAGAAAGAAGGCATCCTGCCCGCGCTCGAGTCGGCGCACGCGGTTGCGCACGCGACGAAGCTCGCACCCGACCTCACGCACGACGACGCGCTCGTCGTGAACCTCTCGGGCCGCGGCGACAAGGATCTGTTCATCATGGCCGAAGCGCTCGATCGCGACGCGTGGCGCGCATTCTTGCGCGACGAGCTCGCGCGCATGGACGCCGACGACGAGGCGAACGCATGACGCCCCCACCGAACGAGCAAGCACCGAACGAACCCGCGCGCGCGAGCACGGAACGCCCGGCCGATCGCCTGCGTGCGAAGCTCGCCGAGCGCGGCGCGACGGGTCTCATGGCGCACCTGGTCGCGGGGTTCCCGAATCGTGCGGCGACGATCGACGCCGCACGCGCGATCGAAGCCGCGGGCGCCGACGTGCTCGAGCTGCAGTTCCCGTTCTCGGATCCGCTCGCCGATGGCCCCGTCGTGCTGCAGGCGTGCCAAGACGCGCTCGACGCGGGCACCGATCACGCCGCGTTTCTCGGCATGCTCGAAGAGATCACGCGATCGATCCGCATCCCGACCGTCGTCATGACGTACGCGAACGTGCCGTTCGTGCGCGGCTTCGCGTCGTTCGCGCGCGAGCTCGCCGCGGCCGGCGCGACGGGGTTGATCGTCCCCGACCTGCCGCACACCGAGCCCGAGTTCGCCGAGTTCCGCGCGGCCCTCGGCGACGCGGGCCTGTCGTACGTCCCCGTCGTCGCCCCGACGTCGACGCCGAAGACGATCGCGGAGCTCGCCGAAGTCGCGGATACGTTCCTCTACGTTGTCGTGCGGCTCGGCGTCACGGGCCGCGCGAGCACGATCGACGACGCGGTGCGCACGCGACTCGCCGAGATCTCCGCGATCACGCCGCATCCGCTCGCCGCGGGCTTCGGGATCCAGTCGGGCGAGCAGGTCCGCTCGCTCGCCGGTCACGCCCGCCTCGCCGTGGTCGGATCGAAGATCGTCACGACGATCCGCGAGCACGCCGACGCGCCCGGCCCCGCGGTCGAATCGCTCGTCCGGTCGCTCGTCGGCGACTGAGCCGCCGCCCGGGCGCATCCGCTTCGACTTCGGCGGCGCGAAACCTATGCTGTGCCGCTTTCCGCCGCCGGCGGCGCCGCGGTCGCCGCGCTCGCGGCTCACCGTTTCGCCGGTCCCCTTTCGTTCGAGGCTACCCGTTCCATGAAGATCGGAATCGTCGGATTCGCGCAGTCGGGCAAGACCACGCTGTTCAACGCGCTCACGGGCATGAACATCGACACGTCGTCGTACTCGGGGCAAGA
Source organism: bacterium (assembly GCA_030433195.1). Classification (GTDB taxonomy): domain Bacteria; phylum Planctomycetota; class JACOTG01; order JACOTG01; family JAUIME01; genus JAUIME01. The sequence goes on along the minus strand of JAUIME010000066.1, from coordinate 7,955 downwards.
CTCCGCGAACATCGGCATGGCGCGCGTTCCCGACGAGCGCATCGAGAAGCTCACCGAGATCTTCCAGCCGAAGAAGAAGACGCTGGCCGCCGTCGAGTACGTCGACATCGCGGGCATCGCGTCGTCGGAGCCCGGCGATCGCACGAGCGGGATCCCGAGCGAACAGCTCGGCCGCATCCGCAACAACGACATGATCGTCGCCGTCTTGCGCGGCTTCGAGAACGACACCGTGCCGCATCCCGCGGGCTCGGTCGACGCGCTTCGCGACATGAGCAACCTGTGGAGCGAGTTCCTGCTCTCGGACCACGCGATCTGCGAAGGCCGCATCGAACGCCTTGCAGCCGCGAAGAAGAAGCCGAACTTCACGGACGAAAACGAGAAGGAGCTCGCGATCCTGCATCGCTGCAAAGCGCTCCTCGACGAAGAGAAGCCGCTGCGCCACCTCGAGCTCGCCGACGAGGAAGCGCGCCTCATCCGCGGCTTCCAGTTCCTCACGCAGAAACCGTTGCTCATCGCCGTCAACATCGACGAACGCCACATCGGCAACGACGAAGCGATCCTCGCGAAGTGGGCTGAGTGGAGCGCGCTGCCGGCGATCGAAGTCATCATCATCTCGGCCAAGGCCGAAGCCGAGATCCAGCAGCTCGACGAAGAAGAAGCGACGATGTTCCGTCAAGAGCTCGGACTCACCGAGCCCGTTCCCGGCCGCATCGCCGCCGCGTGCTATCGCCTCCTCGGCTACCACTCGTTTTTCACGGTCGGCGAAGACGAAGTGCGCGCGTGGTCGATCCCGGTCGGCACCAACGCCCGCGCCGCGGCCGGCGAGATCCACAAGGACATCGAGCGCGGCTTCATCCGTGCCGAGGTCGTCACCTACGACAAGTTCGTCGCGAACGGCACGCTCAACGACTGCAAGAAGGACGGCTCGCTACGTCTCGAGGGCAAGGAGTACATCGTCAAGGACGGCGAGATCGTGCACTATCGGTTCAGCGTGTAGAATCTCAGGCATCGAGCTGCGGTCCCGGGGAAGGACCGCGTCGATCGCCACGAACACACCTCGGCGACCTGCCGACGAAGCGACGACCCGCTAAAGGAGATTCACGATGCTCTCGATCGCGCGTGCCCTTTCGTATCTCTTGTTCCTCGCGACGCCGAGTCCTTCGTTCGAAAAGGACGACGAACAAGAGGCGAAGCTCGACCAAGCTCCTTCCGACGCGGCGATCCAGTGCCTCTACAACGCCTCGATCGACGTCGAGAATCTCGATCGCGAACGCCTGCGCTCGTTCGAGCTCGAAGGCCGCGAGCTATGGCTCGTCGACGTCGACGGTGACGGTGCCTTCGGCGGAAAGACCGATGGTTGGGCCGACGCGCGCTATCGCTACCTCGTCCCGTGGCGCGGTACCGTCTGGATCGAGTCCGGCGAGTACGCGATCACGATCGATCTCGAAGCCAAGCAAGTGCGCTACCGCGACGCGATGCCGAACGTCGACCCGAACGTCCAGGAAGTGTTGTGTCGCCTGAACGAGTGGCGCATGCTGCAAGGCATGCCGCCCGCCACACTCGACGAGGAGCTGACCAAGGGCTGCCAAGAGCACGCGGCCTACTGCGACGCGAACGGGATGAGTCACGCGCAAGACCCGAACAAGGAGGGAGCCTCGCCGGCGGGCGCCGAAGCCGCCGCGAATGCGTGCATCGTCGGATTCCGCGGACCGAGCGCCGTCGACGCGATGGCCCGCAGCTTCTACCACCGCCTTCCGATCCTCCATCCCGCGACCGAACGCTACGGCATCGGCATCGGGCGCAGGACCACCGTCATCGACGGTCTGCGCGGTCGCTCGCGTCGATCCTGGCCGGGACCGATCCTCGTGCCCGCTCCGGGTTCGGCCGCCAACTCGACGACCGCCGCGAGCGAGCAGCCCGTCCCGCACCCCGAGCGACAGTCGCGACGAGCGTTCGGCTGCCCGATCACGGTGACGTTCCCCCCGACCGCCTTCGGCGCCGCCCCGCCCGTCACCGACGTCGAAGCGCAGCTCTTCTTCGGCAAGCCCGACGGCCCAACCGTCAAAGTCGTCGTCTCGAGCCCCGAAGATCCCGCCAACGTCACCCGCCCCGACAACGACCTCTCGATCTGCATCTTCCCGCAGCACGCCCTTCGCCCACGCTCGACGTACGTCGCCCGCGTCGCGTACACTCTCAAAGGCGAACGCAAGCAACTCGAGTGGGAGTTCCGCACCGGCCGCCGCTGAGGAACCCCGCAATCACACGGCGCGAGGTGCCCGATGGCCAGAAGCAGGAGACGCTTCGACAGGTTCGACGAGCACACCCCGCAGAGCGCAGCGGGACTCGGCGGTAGCCGAGAGCCGGAACCCATTCGGACACCCTTCTATCTCATGGTGACGGGAATCCTGGGTACCGTCGTCGGGGGAATCCTCGCGGTTGTCGGCCAAGTGACCGGAAACTCCGACCTCTTCCAAGGCGGCGCCATGATGGCCGTCTTCTCGATCGCCTCTTGGTCGGCCGGACGCTATCGCTCGAAGCTCCGCGAGCGGATTCGGAAGCGGCGCTATGGCAAGTAGTCACCCCACGAGGCTTCACTGCTGGGTCTTCCCCGGTGCTCGAGAATACCGCACCGATCGTTCCTCGGGTCCAAGTCATGAATGATCGCACTCCTGCCACTCACGAACGATCGCCGGGGTCCGTATCGGGGATCGTATCGGACACTTCGGGAGAACCGATCGGGCGGTTTCGATTGCGAATCCATCACGCGCACCGAGAGGATCCCATCGAGATCGACGTGGAAGACGCCGAAGGGCGCTTCATCGTAACGGATCTACCTGCGGGTCGTGGTCGCCTCGTCGCCACGGCGGATGGATATGCGGGTGGTGCGAATTCCTTCGACGTTGTCGCCGGACGTCCGACCGCCGAAGTCGAAGTTCGGTTGCCGCCGCTCGCGCGACTACGGATCGAGGTACGTGCAGCCCACTCCGGTGAGCCACTGCCGGATGCCGAGATCCGCTACAATTGGCATTATCAAGTCGAGAACGCTGAGAATCTCTCGGGTGCGGGACGAACGAACGAAGAGGGGATCCTCGAGATCACGTCACTCCCACCCGGCACGCTGAGAGTTTGGGTCGTTCGCGAGGGGTACGTCCGCGTCGGTAAGCACCTCGAAATCGTAGAAGGTTCGTCGCACGAAACCGTCCTACGTCTTCATCGTGGTGGCGGCGTCCGCGGACGAGTCTGCGGACCGATTCCACCGTCATCGCCGAGGCTCGTGCGACTCCAAGCCAGGGAGCCAGAACTCGTTCCCCCGTACACGAACACCCTCGAGTTCACGGCCGATTCCGAGGGTCGGTTCGAATCATGGGGCATCGCACCCGGCGCCGTCGGCCTGCTGTCGATCGAAGAAGCGGGACCGGTCTACCTAGGGTTGTGCGACGTACGTGAAGGCGAAATCACCGACGTGGACCTGTTGCCGATCGACCGCGGCCGCGTGCGTGTGCACGGACGCGTCGACTCCGGGGGACGACCGATCGCGGGAGTCACGGTCGCGATCCGCCCTGAGGGATTCGACGGAGATACCTGGACTCCGCGCCCGAACCCGTGCACGACGGGGGACGACGGCTCGTACTCGATCGATTCGGTGCACCCGGGCCACGCTGCGATCGGGGTCACCCTCTCCTCGCATCCGAGCTATCGGTCCGACCGCGGGTGGATGGATCTCGACGTTCCCGACAGGCCGCAACTACGGCATGACATCTCCGTCACGACCGGAGGCCGCATCATCGGGCGAGCCGTTCGGCGCACCGATGGAAGCCCTGTCGGAAATGCGCGGGTCTGGCTCGAGCGCGGAGGAACGTCCCATGGCTGCTCGACCCCGACGGATGCCGACGGTCGCTTCGAACTCGTCGCCCTCGATTCCGACGACTACCGAGTCTCGATCGCGATCTCTCGCGATCCTTGGCGCCGTACGGCCGAGAACCTCGTGCCGCAAACGAGTCGTGCCGTTCGACTGGCAAATGCGAACGAAGTTCGTATCGACTTCTCGCTCGAAGAAGGAGGCATCGTCGAGGTGACGTTCGACGGCACCGCGACCCACGAATTCGGCTTCGGCCTCGTCGCTTTCCATCTCTACCCGCTCGAGAACTCCCGATTGCTCGCCGACGGCGAGATCTCGGGTTACGCGAACGAGTTCTTCGAAGCCCGAGCTGCGGGCATCCCGCCCGGTCGGTACTTCGTAAGCACACGCCCCTACCATATCTCGAACCATGAAGAAATCACCGTGCAAGCCGGGATAATGAAGAGAGTCCGTCTCGGCTTGCGCCCCGGCCGCGCAGTCCGATTCTTCGCGACCGATCACGACGGAAATGAGCTGAACGACGCCGACTTCTGGCTCGCGATCGAGTCCGGGTCCACCTTGCTCGCGATCCCGCAGTTCGCGAGACTCGAGTCGGGTCGACACGAAGTGACGGCGACCCACCCCGAGCACGAGGACACGAAGACCACGATCGACGTGGACGACGACACCCCCGAGATCATCCGAATCCCCATGCGGCGTCGGTGATCCAGCAAAACGAGCCGCCCCGCGCGGTGCGCGAGACGGCTCATCGGGTGACTTCGTCCGGCCGGAGCCGGAACCGTTCGTTCCAGGTCCTGCGGTGGATCAGCCCTTTTGCGGCCAGGCGGGCGGATCCGGGATCTGCATGCCTTCGCCCTTCTCGAGCATTTCGAGGATGACCTCGATGCCCTTGTTCAGCTGCTGATCGACGCCGTCGTACTCCTTGGCGGGATCATTTTCGATCTCGATGTCGGGGTCGACGCCGTGGCCTTCGATCACCCACTCCTTGCCGTCGAGGCTGTAGTTGGCGAACTCGGGCTTGCTGAGCGTGCCGCCGTCGACCAGCGGCAGCGAGCCGCGGATGCCGACCACGCCGCCCCACGAGCGCATGCCGATGAGCGGACCGATCTTCATGGCCTTGAATCGGTACGGGAAGATGTCGCCGTCCGAGGCCGAGAACTGGTTGAGGAGGCACACCTTCGGACCGAGGAACACCTCGGACGGGTCGGTGCCCTTCGACGTGTTACGCGCCATGTCGAAGAAGACCGGCGTTCGCATCAGGCGCTCGATGAGCATCGGCGAGACGTTCCCGCCGCCGTTGCCGCGCACGTCGATGATGAGCGCTTCCTTGCGCAGTTGCGGGTAGTAGTGCTTCACGAACTCGTTGAGTCCGTTGACGCCCATGTCCGGAACGTGCAGGTAGCCGACGCGGCCGTCGGTCGCCTTCGTGACCTTGTCGATGTTGTCCTGCACCCAGTTGTAGTAGTAGAGCGACAGCTCGTCGCGCACCGGCTCGATGATGACGTCGCGCGCGTCGTCGCCGCTGTTCGACTTCGCGAGCGACAACACGACCGGATCGCCGACCGTGCCGACGAGCGCTTCGTAGAGATTCACGAGGTCCTTCGTCGACCGTCCGTTGACGGCCGTGATGAAGTCGCCGACCTCGGCGTTGACGCCGAGCGTCGCGAGCGGCGATCGCGTCCCGTCGTTCCAGTTCTCGCCGCGCAGAATCTTCGTGATGCGGAAGTAGCCGCTCTCGGCGTCCTTCTCGACTTGTCCACCGAGCATGCCGACGCGCATCGACTTGTCGACGCTCGGCGCGTCGCCGCCGCCGACGTACGCGTGGCCGACGTTCAGTTCACCGATGAGCTCACCGATCACGTAGGTGAGGTCGTAGCGGTGGTGCACCGACTCGGCGAGCGGCGCGTAGCGCTGTCGCATCATGTCCCAGTTGACGCCGTGCATGTTCGGCGCGAAGAAGAAGTCGCGCATCTGACGCCAGCACTCGTGGTAGATCTGCGCCCACTCGGCCTTGCGGTCGAGACGCATGCGGAGGTCCGACAGATCGATCGTCTCGTCGAGCGAGACGGCACCGCGCGGCAGATCGACGATCCCCAGGCGATTGCCGCTGCGCAACAGCATCTTCTTGTTGTCCGACGAGATCGCGTAGCCGTTGTAGCGGCCGACCTTCGTCGCCTTTTCCTTCTCGAGGTCGAAGACGTAGAGGCCTCGCGCATCGGAGGCGTTGCTGCGGCTGTGGAAATAGTAGACGCGACCGCCGACGGCCGTGATGCCGCCGTAGTTTCCGGTCTCGCCGGGCAGCACGAGGATGCGATCGGCGATGCCTTCGACGTCGATCTTGATCGAGTCGTCGTCACCGTCCTTCTTGCCTTCGCCTTCGTCCTTCTTCTTCGCGTCACCCTCGCCCTCTTCGGCTTCGTCGTCACTCTCGATGACGACCTCGTCGAGCTCGGGTGCGAACGGCGAAGGCGTGTCCTTCGCGAGCGTCACGAAGTAGATGCGCGCCATGTCCTGGTACGCATGGTTCCACTCCGTCGAGCTGTAGATCGGGTTGAAATCACGATTCGACGCGAAGAACAGGTACTTGCCGTCGTCGCTGAAGTCGGGACCGCTCGAGTCGTACCAGCCATCCGTGACGGCGTGCGTCTCGCGCGAATCGAGCGAGTAGAGGTACACGCGCCCCATCGACTCGTCTTCGGCCTGACTCCACGTGAGCCACCGGCTGTCGGGCGACCACGAGAAGCCGCGGATCTCCCACGCCTTGGCCTGGGCGACCCCGACCGATTGCTTGCTCTCGAGATCGACGTAGCGCAGGCGCAGCATCTTGTCGGTCCACGCGATCTTCGAACTGTCGGGCGACCAACTGATTTCGTAGATGTACGTATCGCCCGTGCTCGTGACCTTCGTCGCTTCGGCCGATCCGTCCTGCGGCACGACCCAGATCTCGTCGTTGCCGGAGCGATCCGACACGAACGCGATGTGCTTGCCGTCGGGCGACCAGACCGCGTTGCGTTCGTGGACGCCGCTCGTCTGCGTGAGGTTGCGCGTGTAGCCCTTCGACGCGGGCACCGAGAACACCTCGCCGCGCGAGCCGACCACGACGCGCTTGCCGGTCGGCGACAGGTCGAAGCTCGTCACGTTCGGACCGACTTCGATCGTCTCGACGCGCGTGCTCGCCCCGTCGTCGGCGATGTGCACGGGAACGCGCTCGGCCTTCTCGCTCGCGAGATCGAACCGGTACAGATACCCGCCGTACTCGAACACGATCGCGTTCTTGCCGATCGACGGGAACTTGATGTCGAACTCCTCGAAGTTCGTGAGACGACGGTTCTTTCCACTCGTCGTGTCGTGAACCCAGAGGTTCATGCGTTCCTTGTCGTCGCGATCCGAGAGGAAGTAGATCTTGTCGCCGGACCACATCGGGATGATGTCCTGCGCGACGTTGTTCGTGATCGCCTTCGTCTCGCGCGTCTCGAAATCGTGGATCCAGATCTCGTCCGCCATGCCGCCGCGATAGCGCTTCCAGGTGCGGAACTCGCGGAAGATGCGGTTGTAGGCGAGCTTCTTGCCATCGGGCGAGTACGAGCAGAATCCGCCGCGCGGCAGCGGGATCTGACGCGCCATGCCGCCGTTCTTGTCGACGAGGTAGAGCTGCCCGTTGAAGCTGTTGTGCTCGCGCATGCGCGAACGGAAGACGACGTCGCGGCCGTCGGGCGTCCACCCCATCACGAGGTTGTTCGGGCCCATGCGATCGGAGATGTCGTCGCGACCGAGCGTCGGGGTGTACGTGAGCCGCAGCGGCGAGCCGCCTTCGGCCGGGATCCGGTACACTTCGCGGTTGCCGTCGTACTCGCCGCAGAACGCGATCCACTTGCCGTCCGGCGAGAAGCGCGCGAACGCCTCGAAGCCTTCGTCCGACGTGAGTCGCCGAGCGGTTCCGCCCTTCGACGCGACCGTGTACAGGTCGCCCGCGAACGTGAACACGATGGAATCGCCGTGAATCGTCGGCGTGCGCAGGACGCGCGCTTCGTCGGCCGCCATGGCGGGCGCGAGCGCCGCGAGGGCGAGCCCGATCCACGTGACGGCAGTGATGACA
>JAUIME010000825.1 GCA_030433195.1 bacterium | reverse complement strand
ATGGGCATGCTCGAGGCGGCCGTCCGGCGTTCCCTCGAGCCAAGGCGCGATCGCACGCACGTCGTGACCCAGACGTGCGAGGCCCACGAGCAGCTCGCTACAGCAGCGCGCCGCTCCGATGCGGTGCGGGAGCAGGGATCCGGCAAAGAGGATCTTCATGGCGAAGCAGTATAGCGTTCGCCACGAAAGGATCCGATCGCCGCTTCCGGCCGGCGCAAGCCGCCTCTACGGGACGATGTCGACCTCGAAGAAGTTCGAACGCTGCCAGACCGTGTTCTTGCTGACGAGGACGATCACGAAGTGCTTGCCCACCAGCACGGGGTTGTTCGGCACGCTGCGGCGGAGGCGGCGCTCGCCGCTGCCGTCGAGGTTCGCGTTCGCGCGCACGCGCTGCTGGTCGGTCAGGCCCGTCGCGATCTCGGGGCCGTTCGGGATCTGGAACGTGGCGTCGCCGAAGGTGCGGTCCGTCAGAACCCAGTAGGGCTCGTTCGCGCCGCCGTTCATCGTGATCGCGACGGATTCGCCGGGCGAGTACGTGTGCTTGTCGAGTGCGAGCGTCACGGTGTCGCACGTCAGCGACTGCACCTCGAAGTCGTCGATGTTCCAGCCGCCGGCCGTGATGTCTTCGTCGGTCTCGAGCAAGAACTGGAAGTCGACTTCGGGGTTGCCGTTCGCGAAGAGACTCACGTCGCGTTCGAAGGGTGTCCAGGCCGTCGCAGCCGTACCCTGCGATTGGCCGTTGATCGTCGACGACGAGTTCTCGACCCGGAAGCGCAGCTTGTCGTTGATGAAACGCTCGGCCGAGACCCAGTGACGGAACTTCGCCCACACGGTCGTGTAGGCCGAACAATCGACGGTCGTGCGAAGGAAGCTCGACGTGTCGTTGTCGTAGTTCCCGTCCATCGTGAGGTCGGTGCCGGCGACGCCCGTGCCGGAGTAGGCGAACGTCGGATCGTAGGGATTCGTGCCCATGGGATTCGGCGCGCCGACCTCCCAATCGTCGGTGCCGGCGTCGGCGCCATGTGTCCACGCGGTCCCGAAGCCGTTCTCGAAGTCCTCGAAGAAGATCGCTTCGGCACGTCCGATGTGGAACGAGAACGCGATGCGGCGGATCGAGTCGCCGGCGAGCGGCGGCCAGGTGCGCGTGTTGCCGAGCGCGTCCGTCGCCTCGAAGTAGTACTTGATCCACGTGCCGCACGGCTGCGGGGGAAGGGTCCCGAACCACTCGTCAGTCGTGTCTCCGGGAAGCATCGCCGTCGTTTGGAACGGGGCGTCGTCGAGGCTGTAGTAGAGCGTCGCAGCCGACAGCGGGCCGACGATCGGTTCGATCGTCGCGCCGATGTCGAGATCGTTGACGGAGTCGACGATGGCGAACGGACGCTCGGTGTGCGTGAACGTCAACACCTCGACGACGGGCGGATCGAAGCCGTGTCGGAGCGCGGCGCGCGCGAGTTGCGTGTAGTTCGGCGTTCCGTTGGCGAGGTTGCCGTCGTCGTCGTCTTGCAGGAAGACTTCGAGGACGGCGCGCGGGATGTTGATCGCGTTCGCGAGCAGCGACTGCAACACGATCGTCTCGGCGTGCGCGATGCCGGGCCCTTCGCCGAGCTTGTTGATGAGGCGCTGGCGCGCATGCCAGACGAACCCCGAGAAGCTGCCACCCGCACAGTGCACGCTCGAACCGCATTCTTCGTACGCGGGCCAGACCGTGTCGTTGTCGGCGGTTCGCAGGTAGGGTTGCGTGACGTCGTAGTTCGCGCCGATGAGCGGCTGCCCGCTCGCGAGCGCGGCGATCGCGTCGGCGAGGCCCTCGGTGAGCGCGCGGTCGAGGATGCCGCCCGTCACGTCGTCGAGGAAGTGTCCGTACTCGTGGTAGATGATCGTGTCGAACGCCATGTTGCGGCAGTTGCCGACCGCGTCCTGGAACTTGAGCGTCCCCGACTGGTAGACCGCGTTGCAGCCGAGCGCCGAGGGTTCGTTCACGGCGCAAGGGATCGGTACGTCGAGTGCGGGAAGGTCGAGGCGAGTGCGCAGGTAGTCGTGGATGAAGTTCGTGTGGACGAACGCATTCACCTGCGCCGTTGCGGACGGCAGACCTTCGGGCGGGCTCGAGTTGAAGCGGATCGGCACCGCCGTTCCGGGCGTGTGCATCATTTCGTAGCGAAGGTCGGTGCCGCCGTCGAGCGTGTCGACGTCGACCCACGGCCCGCGAAGCTCCGCGACCACCGTCACGGGATCGGTCCCGGCGTTCGCTACCGTGAACATTCCGGCCGCGTCGGTGAGGCCCGTGTTGCCGGTCTCCTGGACGCTGACTTCGAGGTGTTCGAGCGGAAGGTCGACGAGGTCGGTCGTCGGGTCGGACTGGTTGCCGCGACCCATC
>JAUIME010000824.1 GCA_030433195.1 bacterium | reverse complement strand
ACCTGCCGGACGGTGAAACCGGTCCCGTCAACCTCTGCGTCTCGGGTTGCATGGTGTCGGGCGAAGCCGAAGGCGATGCCGCTTGCGCGGTGACCGACGGTCCGGTGACGTGCTGCATCACGGTGGGTACGGAAGAGATTCCGACGCTGTCCGAGTGGGGCCTGATCCTCATGGTCCTGATGCTCGGTGGTGTGATGGTGCTGCGAGCTCGCCGCGCCTGATCCTGCCCGGGTCCCGTGTCGCCAAGACACGAGATCGTGAAGTCCGAGTTGTTTCGAGCCCGCCTCACTCAGGCCGAGTGAGGCGGGCTTTTTCCGTATTTGGGGCTTGTAACCCGGGCGCTCGTAGGCCGTCTTCTCTGGGCGGTACGAAGGGTTTTCTCGGCGGGTTCGAGGGGCCGAAATCGGGCGTCCAGCGTGGCACGGATTTCCGACGAAATCCTTTGACACACTAGGCTTATCCGAATAAACTGTTGAGATCGTTGGGGTAATCCGCATCGGTAGCCCTGGCAAAAATCGCGAACTTCGCGAACTGCTTGACGATCAAAGCGATCCAATGGGGTTAGGGCCGGTTTGTCCCACGTGTCCGGGACATTCCGGTTTTCGAAGAAGTCTCGGGTAAAGATGCCGATAATGGGCGGGAAGGGGTGAGGTTCCGATCCGCGGATTCTCTGCGGTGACGTGCCTCAGTCGGTCTGGATCTTTGCACCCCCCTGACGAATCATCCCCCTCGTCGCTCCAGGCATGACATCGAGGAAACCAGGTTCTCCCTCACACCATTTCAGCGCGTCAGCGTTCTCGGACCCGTGCGTCATACCGTACGGGAGGCTGACGGCTGCACTTCAGGAGGAATGGATGGCGCTCCGACTCCGGCACATCGTGCTCTTCACGGCGATCCTCGCAACGTTCGCTTCTGCGACGGTCTTCGCTCAGTCGATCGAATCTCGCAAGCAACCCAATCTGTTCTCGTGCTACGGCGTGACTCCGTCGACCGCTGGCGACGTTCTGTTCACGACGAGCGACTACGGGATCATCGGCGTGTTCGACGCTGCCGACGGTCGCTACCTCCACGCGATCGACCTGCGTGACTCCGTCGTCTGGACTTCGGGTGGGGTCGTCGCCAACGGAAAGCTCTACGTGCAGTCGTTCACCGCGATCGCTGTCGTGGATGCGAGCACCTACGAGCCGATCACCACGCTCGAACAGCGCCGGTTCCTCGGTTCGCACTTCGGCGACCTGGTCGCGACGGATGACGAGTCGAGGGTGTATGGCATCGTCGGGTCGACGACGCACCTGTCGGAGATCGACACCGAGACCGACACGATCGTGCGCGAGCTCGAGGTCGGCGGGGACTTCACCGGTATCGGGATCTCGCCCGACGGTAGTCGGCTCTACCTGACGCACAAGACCAGCGATCGCTTCCTCGTGATCGATCGCGAGTCGCTCGAGATCATCGCGGATTCGCGATTCTCGAACGACGACGAAGGATATCTGGAATTCCCGACCGAGATCGCCGTCGCGCCGGATGGAAACGTCTACGTGAGTTACATCGGGGGCGACTTCTTCGGTCGCGTCGCTTGTATCAGCCCCGACGGTGAGTTGGCGAAGACGTATCGAGCCGACTCGTACTCCACGGGAATCGGCGTCACGAACGACGGTCAGTACCTCGTTCTCGGGAATGGAACCGTACTCACGACGCAGTTCGGGGAAGTCGCGGCTCACTTTGACATTCCCGTCGGCCTGTCGAGTATCTCGGGGTCGCTTCACGGCGGTTCGTTCTTCATCACCAACATCAACACGCAGTACCTGTACGTGATCGAAGGTTTCGAACAGCTTCTCGAGTTCACTGCCGACGTCGACGAAGAGGGCGTACTCGTCCTCGGGTCCGAGATCGTTCTCGATCTCGAAGTTCCCTCCGACGGCGATCGGATGTACCAGCTTCTCGCTTCGGAAGGCACCGAGCGCGGAATCGAGCTTCCCGATGGTCGAAGCTTCCCGCTCGACGATACGCCGCTCTTCCGATTCTCCCGCGACAACCCGGAGGGCAACGAAGTCCTTCTCGGGTTCGTCGATTTCCTGAGCGAGTCCGGCCGCGGCCAGGCCCGCATCGTCGTCAACGAAGAGCTCTTGTCGCTCGTCGACGGCCCGATCTTCTACGTCGCGTTCGCCTCCATGTGGACGCCGCCGCCCAGCAAGGCCCAAGTCAAGACCATCTCCAACGTGCTCACGTTCGTTCTCCCGGAACTCCCGGGCGAAGGCGAAGGCGAAGGCGAAGGTGAGGGCGAAGGCGAAGGTGAGGGCGAAGGCGAAGGCGAAGGTGAGGGCGAAGGCGAAGGTGAGGGCGAAGGCGAAGGCGAAGGTGAGGGCGAAGGCGAAGGC
>JAUIME010000823.1 GCA_030433195.1 bacterium | reverse complement strand
GGGCGCCTTCGGCATTCAAGTAGCCGGATCCCTGCGAGAGGATATCCGGGTCCGTCATCTTCTGCGCCGTGTAGAGCAGGATCGCCTTCGCGGCGTTCGGCGACAGCGAGGGGTTCGCTTCGAACATGAGCGCGAGCGTACCCGCAACCATCGGCGCGGCCATCGACGTTCCGCTCATGCGCATGTACTTCGGAATGTTACTGACCGACACCTCGAGGAAATCATAGGTCTGCGGCAGGAACGCCATCTCGGACTTGCAGCTCACCACGTCGGTTCCCGGTGCGACGAGATCCGGCTTCGGATACCCGTCGATCGCCGTCGGACCGCGCGAGCTGAAGCGCGCGATCGTGTCGTCGCTTCGAACGCTCGAGCCATTCGGATGGGTCGCGCCCACCGTCAACACCCATGGAGCGTTGCCCGGGGACTGGATCGTCCCGTATGCGGGTGCGCCGTCGAACCAACCCGTGTTACCGGCCGAGCAAACCACCGCGATCCCACGGGCCGCCGCCGCCGCACACGCGATCGTGAGCGGGTCGTTCTCGTACGACTCGTAGACCGGATGCCCGAGCGAGAGGTTCATGACGCGCACGTCGAGCACGTCTCGATTCTCGATGACGAACGCGATCGCTTCGAGCACCGACAGCGTCGTGCCGACACCGTTGCCGTCGATGCAGCGAAGGCTCAGGATCGTGGCTCCGGGGGCCACGCCACGCGCCGACTCGTCACCCTTGCGTCGTTCGGTGCTCGCGCTGTTGCCGGCGATGATCCCGGCCACATGCGTCCCGTGACCGAAAGCATCGAGTACGAGATTCTCACCTCCGCCTTCGCCCTCACCACTCGGTCCCGCTCCTTCGACGAAGTCGGCTTGAATCACGCGTCCGAATGCTTTGACCGAACGGCCCGAGCGATCGCCGAGCGCCGAGGCGACGGCGTCGATCGCAGCCTTCCGATCTTGGAGTTCCTTACCCTTGAGATCGGGCGACCAGTCGAAGTCGCCCTGTGCGTACTGCACACCCGAATCGATGACCGCAACGGCAATGCCGCTGCCATCGAGCGCGCTTCCGGTGGCCGTCCCGTTCTGCACCTGATCGACACCCGCCGTCGCCAGCGAGAGATCACCCGTCGAACGGACGGGGGCGTCGAGCGAGACCCGCGTGACGACGCCGAGCGAGGCCAACTCGTACAGCGCATCCGGTTCGAGATCGAACACGGTGGCACCGATGAACGCGAGCGAATTGCGCCGCGGCGCGATGCCGCGTCGGTGGCCCCAGTCTTCGAGCAGCTCGAACTCGGGCTCGAGCTGCGCGCCGCGTGCGACCTGAACGATCACGCGGAACGGTCCGGAATCGCCGCGGTCGAGCGCCGCGACGAGATCGCGCGACATCTTCGTCTCGAGCTTGCGGGCACGCGAGTCATTCGCCGATTCGAGGTCGGTCGCCGAGCCTGTCGCGAGTGCTCCTGCGTCGGTCCCGACATACGAGCGGGTCGACTCGAAGTAGCACGGAAGTGCCTCCGGCGGTAGCTGGAGGACGCGTTCGTGGGTCGCCGTAGCTACGGCATCGTGCGATTCGCGTTGCCCGGATCGGTATCCTAGCAACAGGAGCTCGATGAGCACCGCAACCGCCGCGATCAGAGCCAGCGCCACGAACGATGTGCGCTCACGGTCTTTCTTATTCGTCATTTCTTCTCCTTCTTCTCTTCCCATCTTTCGGGCGCCGAGCGAGCGGCGCGGGGCCGCCTCGATCGAGGCGGCGGCAGGGCGCGGAGTGTCTCGAGAGACCTCCCGGCAAGGAAACTTACCCCACGATCCGGGCCCGGGCAAAAGATTCACCACCCTCGAAACAACAATCTCCGAGTTCGTTCGCCTCTACGGCATTCTCGCGGTACTCTCAAGGGTCGAAAGAAGATAGAAGGACACCGACACCACGCCGCGTCCGTTCCCCCACCACGCCATGCCCCTCGCTCCCGATCCCTGTCCCCGCGCCGCGCGTCGGTTGTGGGCCGCCTCGATACTCTGCGTCGTCGTGACGATCACGGCCTGCGGTCGTACTCCGGATTCGCCTGAGCCAACGGCGCGCGTCTTCGGAGCGACGCCGGACGACGCGAAGCCACGACGCGGCGGAACGCTGCGCATCCCGCTCGTGGGGTTGCAGACCCTCGATCCGGCCCGCACGACGAACCGCAGCGAGGGCTTCGCGCTGCACCAGATCTACCAAGGCCTCATGAGACTCGACGATCGGTTGCGGGTCGTCCCAGACCTTGCCCGTCGTTGGCGGCTCTCCGAAGATCGCCTGACCTACACGTTCGAGCTCGATCCCGACGCACGATTCCACGACGATCGACCCGTGACCTCGAACGACGTCGTCGCTGCCCTGCGCCGG
>JAUIME010000065.1 GCA_030433195.1 bacterium | reverse complement strand
CTGTCGGAACCTCCATCTGAGACGGCAACGTGAGCGTGCTCGCGAGGCCGACATCCTCGACCTCGAGCGATTGCCCGAGGAGCCGATCGTCTCGGCGACCACCGTCGGATGGGCGGGAGGGCTTTCGGCAAGCGAGTTGTTCGAGGCGATCTCGAGTGAGATCGATGCGCTGCCGAGCGCCTATCGAATGGTCTTGATGCTGCGTCACTTCAGCGGTTTGCCCTGTCGAGTGATCGCCGAACGACTCGATCTGCCGATCGGCACCGTGACCATGCGCTTGTCTCGGGGGCATCGACAGCTACGCGAAGCCTTGACGCGGCAGCTCCGGCTCAGCGAAGGAGACGCACCATGAGTCGAAGACACGATGGCGAGCGCTTCGACAAATCGCAAAGCCCCGATCCAAGGCATACCGATCCCCGACCCGCTGACTGCGTCCCAACCGATCGCGGCCCAACTGATCGCGGGCCAACCGATCGCGGGCCAACCGGCCGCACAGGAGCCGAAGCCGCTCGACCCGATTACGGCCCCGGACGCGAGGCCGACGAGCAGACTTCGAGCCGAGGGCTCGACGAGCTGGTGGATCTCTATCTCACCGAGGATCTCGCGGTGCGCCGACGATCGAGCGTTCGCGACATGATTCTGAACGATCGCGACGCGTACGAGCAGTTCCGGCGTGCGAGGGAGTGCCACGGGATTCTCGACGACTACTGCGAGTATCTGCGTTCGGGCAGTGCGGACGGCCGCTCCCGCAGCGAACGCGTCCTCGACGATATTTGCGACATCGGTCCCTCGGCGGGGGGGGATCCGATCGCTTCTCGTCGACACGACGAGGGAACCGTAGGTCGCCGGTCGGGACGGCGCACGGAAGTGTGGTTGGGTGCCGCGATCGTCTTGATCGCCGCGTCGTGCGCCGTGACGGCATTCCTGATCCGAGCGCAACGATTCGAGGATCGGATCCTCGCACGAGTCTCCGACGTCGAAGGGAGAGTTCGAGTGTTCGGGTCCGACGGTTCTTCGAGCAGGGTGCCCGATGGATACGGGGTGCGAAGTGGTGACGTTCTGGAGAGCGGTCCCGACGGGAGTCTCGTGCTCGAGTTGTCGACCGGCGGCTCGGCCCGGATGGACGGCGACGGTCGCTACGCCCTGCGCAGTGGAGGCGACGCTCGCGAGCTGCGAATCGATTACGGGAAGGTGTTCGTTCGTGGCGTCACCCGAGGCAACGACTTCCGGGTTTCGACCGATGCGGGGGAGATCGAGCCTTCGTCGGGGACGCGAGGGGGAACGAGCGAGCGCGGTTCCGTCCGATCCCGAGGAGTTCCGTCTCAAGACGGCGGCGGAGGGGTAGGGGAGGAGTCGGTTCCGTCCGAGTTCGAGGTCGACATCGAAGCGCCGCCCGAGCTCGGTGGGGAGACCGGTCGATCCGAGATTCGACTCGTCGTGACGTCCGGTGGGGTGATCGTACGGCCGGTTCATGGGCGTCGCGAGAGGATCGGTCCCGGATCCTTCGACTTCAGTGCGAGCGGAGTCACGCGAGTCGATCGTACGAGAGCGATCGATTCCGCGACGGCAGGAACGTCCGGCTCGCGAGAGGATATTGAGCCGCGCGGCGCTCGATCGGTCGATGCGGCGGCCGACGAGGGGGTGGTGCCGGAACACGAACGAGAGTCGTACGAGGTCGCGGGGAATCCCGAAGCGATCTCCGAGGCGATCGATGGGTGGGTAGACGAAGCCGTGGCCTTGTCGGCACTCGAAGGGGAGGAGTTATCCCTGGGATCCGTGTTGTACCGAGCGCGGGTCCTCACGTTGCGGCGCGAGGGAATCGTGGCTGCGGTGCGAGACCTTTCGTCGCGCGACGTCCGTGCGACCTTCTTGAACGCCCGCCGTGAGGAACTCCGTTCGTCGCGTCGAGCCAAGGACGACGACGAGCGTGGCAGGAGCGCCCTCGCGAGCGCTCTGCGGCACGGCGTTCTCGTGGATCTCCTCGCTCTCGATCCAGGCAATGCGGCTTGGGGCGACACGTTGATCGATCTGCTCGAGACCTACGACGAACCCTACGAGGAGGCGCGCATTCTCGGTTCGGGTTTGGCTCTCGTCGCCGACCGTGCCGCACTCGCGCATTTGGAGGCCGCGTCACGTGCCAGGGACCAAGCATTGAACGTGCGTGGCCTCGTGGCTTGGGCAGTGCTACGCGGCGAGGGGCGCCGAGACTGGTATCCGGCGGCGGCATCGTCGCTCGTCGAACGACTGCACGAGCTCGATCCCGAGAGGTTCTCCGCGCGATGGATCGTGCCGTTGCTTCCGTTCCTGGACGAGTCGGTGGCGCAGCGACTCATTGCGGCGAACGTCGAGTCGGGACGACTGGGTCGGGGATCCGCCGTCACCGAACTCGCGGTCTTGCTGAGCGCGGATCGCGATCGGCAGAGTCGCATGCGTTGGGATGACCTCGAGCCGTTTTACGATGACGAGACCACGCGCGACCTCGTGCAGGCGTATCTCGCGGCCCGCTTCGTCCGCGGCGTCGGCTCCGTATGGGGCATGCGGGTAGGGGCTGGTGGTGCGTCGTCGGGATCTTCGTTCGGAACGTGTGTCACCTCTTCGATCGGGGCCGGTTCGCTTGCGGACATTCGACGCGCTCGCCGCGAGGCCTGGCTGATCGGGAAGATGGCTCCCGCCTCGCCCTTGCCTCGGCAATGGTCGCGGTATCGGGAGCTGATGCGGAGGTCTCCGTCGCAGGAGGCCGTGTGGGACGACATCGTGCAGGCGTCCCTCTCCGGAAATGTCGAAGCGCCAACGAGGATGGACGTGGCGGGACGGTCGAAGTCGAGAGAGTCGGCTGCGGATTACGAGAGCCGCATCGAGAGAGAGGTGAGAGGCTTCTGTAAGGACTATCTGACCACGGACAGCGTCGCTGCGGCCGAGACGATGATCGAGTACGTGCTCTTCGGGGTTCGGGAACGGCAGTCTCGACCTTGTAACTATCCCTACTCGTGGTTTCAGTCCGTCGTGGAGACCGTCGTTTCGGCGACTGAGGTGAGCGCCGAGCAGGCTCGTAAGGCCTTTCTCGAGTGGGCTTTGTGCCCGCCCGACGGGTTCGAGTTCCGAGGGTGGTGGGAGTTCTTCGCGGAGTAGCGGGAAGTTCGATCGAAACGGGCGCTGAAGTCGGGTGCGGTTCGGGTCGAGAATGATCGGCGCCGCGCGGCCGTCATGTCGGGTGCGCGGGTCGTTCGCGCTTTTCTACGATACCGCCCGTGCAGTATACCGGCGGTGTACGACACTGCCCGTGTGCGATACCGCCTGTACACGATACCGCCTACACCATGAGCATGAGGCCGGTGCACGTGAACCGTCTTTTGCTCGCTCGACGCTTCCTCTCTCACGGCTCGATCATGTCGCCTCGTCGAATGGTCTCGAATGTCTGCACCTTCCTGCCCGGCGCCGTCGTGCTGGCGCTCGTGTTCGTTCTCTGCCAGATGGCGTCGGACGAGCGGGTTGCGGGATGGCTCGCGGAGTATCGACCCGTGGCGTTGCCGCTCTACTTCCTCGCGGTCGTGGCTTCGATCGTCGTGTCACCGTTCGGGGGCCCGATCAGCCTGATGGCGGTCGGTGTTCAGGTGCTCGGATTCGCTTGGGCGTTCCCGGCGTACCTCGTCGCTCGAACGATCGGCACGGGTGGTGCCTATTGGATCGGTTTGACGTATGGGGAGCGGATCATCCGTCGGCTCACGGGCGAGCGAGGGCTCGAGTTGGTCCGTAAACTCACGCGTGTCGTCGATGGAACGACGCTCGTCAGCCTGCGTCTGTTCGACGGGAATCTGTCCGACTACGTCTCGTATGCCTCCGGGCTGCAGCGTATCCCGTGGCGCAGCTACCTGTGGAAGACGAATCTGTTGCCGCTACCGTTCCTCGCCTGCCTCGGGTTCATGCTCCGCGAAACGCGAGGAGACGTGGGTGCTCTTACGATCGCGATCGTGTCGACGACGGTTCTCAGCATCGTCGTGACGGCCATCGTTTATCGAACCTACGGGATGGGGACCAAGGCATCCGACAGCGGAGCTCGGTTCGACGTCGCCGGGGCTCGCGTACGTTCCGACGAACGATCAGGCTGACGCCAAGCACGACGCCCGGTCGCGCAGCGAGCGGATCGATCGGCTCTCAGTGCTTGGCCCAACCTCGTGAGCGCTCGACCGCCTCGGCCCAACGTTCGCGTGCCTGCTCCGCTTCCGCGTCCGACATGCGAGGCTCGAAGCGCGCGTCTTCGCGCCAGTTCTGCCGGATCTCGTCCGGTTCGTTCCACACGCCCGTCGCGAGGCCCGCGGCGTAGGCCGTTCCGAGTGCCGTGGTCTCGAGGATGTCGGGCCGTACGACGGGAACGCGCAGCAGATCGGCTTGGATCTGCAAGAGCAAGTCGTTGCTCGCGGCGCCGCCATCGACGCGAAGCTCCGAAATCGCGGTGTTCGTGTCCGCTTGCATCGCGCTCGTGAGATCGACGACTTGGTGGGCGATTCCTTCGAGGGTCGCGCGGGCGATGTGCGCCGCGGTCGTCCCTCGCGTGATCCCGACCAGAATGCCGCGGGCATGGGGGTCCCAATGCGGCGTGCCGAGACCGGCGAGGGCGGGGACGAACACGAGGTCGCCCGAGTCGGGGACGCTTCGTGCGAGGGGTTCGATTTCGGACGAGGACTCGAGGATGCCGAGTCCGTCGCGGAGCCACTGAACGGCAGCGCCGCCGATGAAGACGCTCCCTTCGAGCGCATAGCTCGTGACGTCGCCGAAGGTCCACGCGACCGTGGACAGAAGTCCCGAGTCGGAATGGGGGACGTTGCCGCCGGTGTTGAGGAGCAGAAAGCAACCGGTTCCGTAGGTGTTCTTCGCTTCGCCGGGTTCGAGGCAGGCCTGGCCGGCGAGTGCCGCCTGTTGATCGCCGAGGATGCCGGCGATCGGAATCCCGCGCAGACCTTCGACCGACGCGTCGGCAACGACACCGCTCGACGGCACGATGTCGGGAAGAACCGACCGTGGGACGTCGAACATCGCGAGGAGTTCGTCGTCCCAGTCTCGCGTGGCGAGATCGACGAGCGACGTGCGCGAGGCGTTCGAGACATCGGTGACGTGATGGGACCCGTTCGTGAGGCGCGCGACGAGCCAACTGTCGATCGTACCGAACGCGAGCTCCCCGCGATCGGCGCGCGCTCGGGCTCCGTCATGATGGTCGAGCATCCAAGCGATCTTGGTGGCCGAGAAGTACGGGTCGAGCATGAGACCGGTCTTCGCGCGGATGGTGGGTTCGTGGCCTTCGTCGCGCAGCCGGGCGCATCGGTCTGCGGTGCGCCGGTCTTGCCACACGATGGCGCGGCCGATCGGTTCGAGCGTGCGGCGATCCCACACGACGGTCGTCTCGCGTTGGTTGGTGATTCCGATCGCGCGGATGTCCGATGCGTCGAGGCGGGCTCGAGCCAGCGCCTCGATCGCGACGTCGCGTTGCGTGCGCCAGATCTCTTGCGCATCGTGCTCGACGCGGTCGGGAGCGGGGAAGTGTTGTTCGAACTCGCGTTGGGCGATGGCGAGGGCGCGGCCTTCCGCGTCGAACACGATCGCGCGAGAGCTCGTCGTCCCTTGATCGAGGGCGAGGAGAAAGGTCATCGGTCTTCGTTCTCCGCGGGGTCGCGGGTTTGGGCGTCGTCCGGGTCCGCGCCGTCGTCGTCGCCGCCGCGATCGGCTTTGGCGGCGCGATCGGCGCTGGCGGCGCGATCGGAGCTGGCGGGGAGATCGCGATGTTCGTCGTCGTCCGGCAGGTCGATGCCTTCGAGCATGAGATGTAGAAGTCGCTCGGCGTAGGCGTCGTCGATGGGCTTCTTCTGGAGCGTCGAGCGGACGAACAGTGCGCCCGTGAAGGCGTCGATGACGAGGTCGAGCGGGAGGTCGGGGGATCGCCCTTCGGCCTTGGCACTCTCGACGAGGGCGGCCAGTGCCTCGCGACGGTCCGGGCGGAAGAACCGTTCGCGGATCGTCGCTTCGATTTCGGGGTGACTCGAGAAGTCGGAGAGCAATCCCATGACGGCCTCGAGTCCGCCGGGCGTTCGATACAGCGAGATCTCGCGATCGATGAGCGCGCGGAGGTCGTCGGCGAGTGAACCCGACGCGCGGGTCATCGACGAGCGACCACGGCTGAAGAACGCGTCGTAGACGAGGAGTGGCTTGCTGCGCCAGCGTCGGTAGACGGTGGTCTTGCCGACGCCGGCGCGGCGGGCGACGCCCTCCATCGTGACCGCGCGGTAGCCGCCTTCGAGGAGCAGATCGCGCGCGGCGTCGAGGATCGAACGATCGATCTCGGGATCGCGCGGTCGGCCCGGAGACGTGGATTCGAGCGCGTCGGTCATCGTCGGTTCTTCCGAAGTCGTGACGGTGCCGCGGGGATCAGCGTCCGCCGGTCATGTCCGTGTCGACGGGGTGGAACGTGAGGCGCGGCAGCTCGATCGTGCGGCTCGAGACTGTATCACCCCTCAAGAACGCGCGCACAACCTCGCGGTAGGCGCGCGACGAGAGCTCGCGCGCGTCATGAGTCGTGTGCGTCAGGCGAACGTGTGCGTGGTTCTCGAAGCCGTCGGCGAGGTCGTCGACGTTGTCGGGCGGCGTGCGCGCGTCGAGTTCACCGCTCACGAACAAGACCGGAACGTCGCACTCGAACGGCTGGCGGAACGCATCGTCGAGCGCGACGTCGCCGCACGACGCGCAGATCGACGGATGGTAGGGATCGTTGATCGCGTCGCCTAGCAGGTTCGTGGGGTCTGCGGCTTCCCGTTCGATACGCTGCCGCCGTGCCTCGGTTGCCGCGGACGCGCAATCCATCCAGATCGGCATGGCCCCTTCGATGCGGTCGCGGCGGTTGCGGATCGCGAGGGGGGCGAGCATCTGCCAGTTGCCCTCGCCGATTTGATGCACGGCCGCCGGGATGGTCTGCAGTTCGCGAAACCCTCCGAGGAAGCGCGAGAGCACGAGCTGGAGGTCGTAAGGGCCGATCGTGATCGTCGTCTCGTCGGGAGTGCCGGCGCGAACGGTCACCTTCTTCGGCTCCTTCGCGAGGCCGTCGAGCAGCTTGTGGATCGAGCCCGTGAGGTCCGGCATGTCCTTGCCGACCGCGGGGTCGGCCGCCACGAGCGACGACAAGGCCTCGAGCTGTCGCTGCACGGTGCTCGGCAGCTTCCACGTGTGATCGGGACCTTCGACGCGCGAAAGCAGCGCGCGCGCGACGTGTTGCCCGTGACGTCGGAGGTACGCGAGTCCGAGGTGCGTCCCGTAGCTCGCACCGTAGAGCACGATCGACTCGGCGCCGAGCGCTCGGCGCACGGCTTCGAGGTCGTCGGCGCTCGCGACCGTGTCGTAGGCGGAGAGATCGATGCCGCGCTCCTTCCAGTACGCGGCGCATCGTGCGACGGCTTCGGCGTACGCGCTTCGGAACTCCGCGGCGGGTACGACGCGGTCGAGCGGTAGTTCGTACGTGAACTCGGGGCCTTCGAACAGGTTCGGCCGCGTGAGGCCCACTCCGCGTTGGTCGATACCGATCACGTCGCCATGAGCGAGAAGATCGAGGGCTGGGTGGGTCGCAAGCCGAGAGCATGCCTTGACACCCGAACCCCCGGGGCCGCCCGCGAGGTAGAAGATCGGCGGGCCGGCATCGGCATTCTTCGCGCGGTAGCGAACGATCGCGATCTCGATCTTCGGGCCGTCGGGTCGCGTGCGATTCTCCGGGACCTCGACGTAGGCGAGCTCGCCTTCGATCGGTCGACCCGACCAGGTCTGGCCCGTGTAAGGCTCCCACTCGATTTCGTCACGCGGACTCTCGGTCGGCGAGGTGTCGTCGGGCGCGGAGGCGGCCGTGGATCGCGGCTCGTCGGCGAGGGCCGATCGTTCGACCTGGATCGAGAGCGAGGTCAGAAAGAACGTGGCACTCGCGAGAAGGACGACGCCCGCGCCACGGGCAGCTCGCGAGGGCTCGTGGATCGGGTGTTCGGATCGGGAATCGTGGAGCGATGGAGTGGAAGCGGATCGAAACATGGCGTAGGTCTCCAGCCTCAGCGGATCGTGGTTCGATGTCGGTAACGGTGTCTCGGGACACCGCCGGACCCTGACGCTTAGAATACGATACGGTTCGTATCGCATCTAGGGGCAAGCGGTCTTTTTCGCGTCCGCCGGGGTTCGGCGCCGTAGGTGGCGCGTCCGGATTTCTGGTAGGCTCGCCCTCGAACGACGGAAACGGATCGAAACGGAGTGCCGGGTGGTGCGCGAGATCCACGAAGGCTCGATGCGGGATCGACTCGGACGGCGAGGGCTGTCAGCGCCGTCGGCGATGTCGACGGTGTGGGCATGTCGTGGCGTCGTCGCGGGGTTCGTGCTTCTCGCCGGCATCACCGTCGTGGTGGCGGGCCCGCCCGCCGAGATCGCGGGCGATTCGCCCGGGCGAGCAACGGGGAGCGCGCGGGCGACCGAGCCCGCGATGGATGCCGCGGATCTCTGGGCGACGCGGATCGAGCCGGTGTTGGCCGACCGATGCCTTCGCTGCCACGGGGGGGCGGACCGCGTCAAGGCCGGACTCGATCTCGTCTCGCGCGAGGGCATGCTGCGCGGGGGCGATTCGGGTCCTGCGATCGTCCCGGGGGACCCCGCGGCGAGCCTGCTGGTCCAAGCCGTGACGTACGACGATCCCGGCCTCGAGATGCCCCCCGATGAGCCCTTGGCGCCGGAAGTCGTCGCCGATTTCCAGCGCTGGATCGCGGCAGGCGCGCCGGTCCCGACGGTCGTCGCCGATCGGAATCGAGCTGCGGTGTCGCCGGACGCCATCGCCGACGTCGACCCGTCCGAGTCGATCGACGCGCGGCCGTGGGCGTTTCGACCCGTAGCGGATCCGGTGCCGCCTGTCCTCGACGCCGAAGGCGAGGCCTGGGCGCTCGACGATCTCGATCGGTTCGTCTACGCCGCGATGCGCGAGCGCGCGCTTCGGCCCGCGCCCGATGCGGACCGGCGTTCGTGGATTCGTCGCGTGTCGTTCGACCTCATCGGATTGCCGCCGACACCCGAGGAAACCGAGGCGTTCGTCACGGATCTCGCACCCGGTGCGCATGCGCGCGTCGTCGACCGACTCCTCGCGTCCGCGCACTACGGCGAGCGCCAAGGCCGTCACTGGCTCGACGTCGCGCGGTACGCCGACACGGCCGGGGACAGCTCCGACTTTCCGATCCCGCAGGCGCGCCTCTATCGCGATTGGGTCATCGAGGCGATGAACGAAGACCTTCCCTTCGACGACTTCGTGCGGGCTCAGATCGCGGGCGACATCCTCGCCGATCGTTCGGGCGCGCGCGGCGAGGCGTACGCCGACCTCGTGACCGCGACGGGTTTCCTCGCGCTTTCGCGCCGCTTCGGTGTCGGCGTCCGCGCCGCGCCGCACCTCGTCATCGAAGACACGATCGACACGCTCGGGCGATCGACGCTCGGCCTCACGCTGCGCTGCGCTCGCTGCCACGATCACAAGTTCGATCCGATCACGGAGCGCGACTACTACGGTCTCTACGGGATCTTCGCGAGTACGCGCTACCCGTTCCCCGGATCCGAGAACCAACGGTATCCGGCCGATCTCGTGCCGCTCGTTCCGGGCGACGAGGCCGCGCCCGCGCTCGCCGCGCATCGCGAGTCGATCGCGAAGGCCGAACGACGGGTGTCCGACCTCGCAGAGCGCCTCGCCGCGCTGCGGGCCGAGCATGGCGCGGCGAAGAAGCGGGCGCAGGACGCGCGTCGAGTCGTCGAGCGTGATGCGGTCGCGAAGCCCGCCTTGTCGGCCGATGGCTTCCCGTGCGAGATGTCGGATGTGCGTGCGGCTTCGCATCGCGCCGCGCTCGGGTCGGCACGCGCCGAGGTGGCCCGTGTCGGTCGCGCGATCGAGTCCGAGAGGAAGGCCCACGAGAAGGCCGCGCGCGCGCACGCCGCTGCGAAGAAAACCCTGCCGAGCCTGCCGCTCGCTTATGCGGTCGTCGAAGCGAAACCCCGCGACGCGGCGATCCAGAAAGGCGGAAACCCGCGCAAGAAAGGGGACGTCGTGCCGCGCGGCTTCCCGGCCGCGATCCGCGGCGACGCGCCCCCGCCCGTCGAAGAGGGAAGCGGCCGACTCGCGCTCGCGGAGTGGCTCGTCGCGTCGACGAATCCGCTTCCTGATCGCGTGCTCGTGAACCGTGTCTGGTATCACCACTTCGGACGCGGACTCGTGGCTTCGCTCGACAATTTCGGAGAGCTCGGACGGGCGCCGACGCATCCGGAGCTGCTCGACTGGCTCGCATCGCGCTTTCGCGAGAGCGGCGGATCGCGCAAGGCGCTGCATCGTCGGATCGCGTTGTCGCGGACGTATCGCCAATCGTCGATCGCGAGCGCCGACGCGACGGCGTCCGACCCCGACAATCGCTGGCTTTCGCACGTTTCACGCCGGCGGCTCGACGCGGAGTCGATCCGCGACGCCGCCCTGGCGGTGAGCGAAACGCTCGATCGAGCACCGGGCGAGGCCCATCCGTTCCCGTCGCTCGCGAAGTGGAACTGGACCCAGCACAATCCGTTTCGGGCCGTTTATGCGACGCGGAAGCGCAGCGTCTACGTGATGCGTCAGCGGATTCGTCGTCACCCGTACTTCGCGATGTTCGACGGCGCCGACACGAACGCGTGCACGGCCGGGCGGGCGACGTCGAACGCGCCGAACCAGGCGCTGTGGTTCTTGAATGGCGAGACGCTGCACGCCGCCGCGAAAGCGTTCGCCGAGCGCATGCTCGAAAGCGCTGCGACCGCGGACGAACGCGTGCAGGCGGCGTATCGCCGCGCCTATGGGCGTGCCGCCACGGCCGACGAAGTCGACCGCGCGCTGGCGCACCTGCTGCGTTGCTATGAGGTGCTCGGAGCGGCGAGCGAAGCCGGGGCCGAGCGCGACCTCGCCGCGTGGTCGAGCTTGGCGCGGGTTCTCCTGGCCGCGAACGAATTCGTGTACGTGGATTGACTCGGAGCGAGGAGCGCGACAACCCATGAGCGAACCGCACGATTGCCGCACCGATCGCGACTTGGCGATCTCGCGCCGCACGTTCCTGCACCGTGCCGCAGGCGGTTTCGGATCGATCGCGCTCGCCGGCCTGCTCGCGGACGTCGCGCGATCGGAGTCGTCGAACGCGGATCTTGCGCGCGGCGCGCTCGCGAGCTCGGGTTTCCACGTCGAGCCTCGCGCCAAGCGTGTCATCTGGATCTTCCTGCCCGGCGGGCTCTCGCACGTCGACTCGTTCGATCCGAAGCCGAAGCTGTTCACCGATCACGGCAAGAAGGTCGGCAAGCGATTCGTGCTGCGACCGATGTGGGACTTCCACCCGCGCGGCGAAAGCGGCATCGAGGTGAGCGATCTTTTCCCGCACCTCGCGCGACGCGTCGACGACCTGTGTGTCGTGCGCTCGATGAATACGAGCCACGGGAATCACTTCGAAGCGACGCTCGCGATGCACACGGGATCGACGACGTTCGCGATGCCGAGCGTCGGATCGTGGCTGAGCTACGGACTCGGCACGATGAACCGCAACCTCCCGTCGTTCGTCGTTCTCGCCCCGAAGCTCCCGTACGCGGGCGAGCAAGTGTGGGACGCGAACTTCCTGCCGGGCCGACATCGCGGCGTGCGCTGGGTCCCCGGGGATGCGCCGGTGCCGAACCTCACGCCGCGTGTCGACCGACGCTTGCAGCGGCTCGAGCGAGGACTTCTCGAGCGCGCGAATCGCGAGCACCTCGAAGCACGCGGCGGGGACGGCGACTTGGAAGCGCGCATCCAATCGTTCGAGATGGCCTTCGCGCTGCAACGGGAGGCGCCCGACGTGCTCGACCTGAGTCGCGAGTCCGACGAAACCCTCGGGCTCTACGGCCTCGAACGCGGACAGACGAAGGGCTTCGGCTGGCAGTGCCTCATGGCGCGGCGGCTCGCGGAGCGAGGCGTGCGCTTCGTGGAGCTCATCGACGTGGGCGCGTCGGGGAATTGGGACGATCACGGCAACATGGCGCGCCACGGGAAGCTCGCCAAGAACATCGATCGCCCGATCGCCGGCCTGCTCGAGGATCTCGGGAGACGCGGCCTGCTCGACGACACGCTCGTCGTCCTCACGACCGAGTTCGGCCGGACGCCGCTCGCGAAGGACGCCAAGACGAAGGGCCGCGACCATCATCCCGCGGCGTTTGCCACGTGTCTTGCGGGAGGCGGCGTGAAAGCCGGCCACGTACACGGGGCCACCGACGAGCTCGGCCAGCACGTCACCGAGGGGCGCGTGCACGTCCACGATCTGCATGCCACGGTGCTGCACTTGCTCGGGATCGACCATCGACGGCTCACGTACCGCCACGCGGGGCGGGATTTCCGGCTCACGGACGTTCACGGGGAAGTCGTCACCGGCCTTCTGGCCTGATCGATCCACGGAGACCGGATCCACGCTTGCGACTCGCGAGGGCGCTCGGGTACAATCGCCGTCCCCGAAGAGAAGGACGCTCGACGTCCGGCCCGAAGATCTGGCCCGAACGATCCAGGCCGAACCTCTGTCCAGCCTCACGGTCCGGATTCGCATTCGGTACCGGAGTCCCTGGCCGGCCCGAGAGTTCGCGATCGCGTCGCTGCTGCCCGACGCGAGTTCGCCGCGCGGCGGCCATGCCGTGCCGGTGCGACCGTCGCCACGTCGCGAGCCGCCCCGAGCGTCCCACACCGATGCTTTCACTACGAAGACATTCGATACCCGAATTCCGTGTGTACGGACCGGGGTGACACCAAGGGCAAAGAGAGAAGGGAGACCCGATGAGATTCCGATGGAGTTGGACGGTCGTCGTTGCGGCGGC
>JAUIME010000822.1 GCA_030433195.1 bacterium | reverse complement strand
CGATGCGCATTGCGGCTCGCGACTCCCGAGAGGATGTGCAGCAGGAAGTAGACGGGCGCGACCAGGAGCGCCGTCTTTCGCGCATCGCTCCAGTCGGCCGACGACACGAACCAAGCGACCGCGGCGGTCTGCAGGATCGGCTGCAGATAATCCTTCGTGGCGTGGAACGTCCCCTCGAAGCCCATCGACTCGAGAACGAGGCGCCGCAGGCTCGCGCGACGGATCGTCGTACGAAACGACTCGACGACGTGCCGGAAGACGGCCTTCACGTCGCCGCGTTCGTCGGGCTCCAGGTCGACCGAGCTCGGGTACCCGAGGAAGTTGACGATGTTGAGCAGGTACGGCACCGCGGCGAAGTAGAAGACATACGCGTAGTCGTTCGTGACGAGGACGATTCCCGCCCCCACCACGACCGCCACCGCAGATCCGTACTTGCTCCACGATCGCGTGTAGCCGTAGACGCGTGTACGTTCGTCGACTCGGCCTTCCTGCCGCAGCCAGGCGAAGATCATCGACTTGTGCGTCCCGGAGCGAAACGTCTCGCCGACCCCGAACAGGAACATCGCCGGGATCAGCAACACCATGCTCTCGGCCAGCCCGAACACCACGAAGCTCGCCACATAAGCCACGAACGCCGCGATCATGGACATGCGCCGACCTCGAACGTCGGCCACGGCCCCCGAGGGAATCTCGAGCACGTTGACGACGATCTCGCGGAACGCGACCAGGAGCCCGATCTGGAAGAACGACAATCCCTTGTCCAGGAATGCCAACACCAGGAACGGCTCGAAGTAGCGCTGGTTCTTCAGAAACCCGTAGAGACTGAATCGGAAGAGCATCCGCGGATTATCGGTCCTGCGCAGCGTTTTTGCTATCGCGGAGCGTTTTCGCTATCAGGGATACCCTCGATCGCCCTTCAGCGTCGGCTGAACGGCGTCGAGTTGAGCCGCTGCGCCGCAGGGATCGGACCGGACGGCTCGCCGGGAGTGATCGAGAACGAGCGGTCGTCGGACGCGTTCTGGAAGCGTCGGTCCCGCGCGATCACACGCACGCGCACGTCGTCGATGCCTTCGCTCGCCGGCAGCCTCCACTGGAAGCTCCGGGCGTCGGCCGCGAGACCGACGGCGACGAAGTGCCACGTGCGGCCATCGTCGTACGACGCCGACACGTCGAAGCCGTAGAGCCCCTCCGATGCCGAAGCGCTCCAGCCGAGCGTCACGACCGATCCGCCGCGGATCGAGGCTCCCTCGGCGGGCGACTCGAGCGTGACCGAAGGCAACCCCCAGCCGAGACGCGGATCGTGACGGATCGAGAAGTACCCGTCGGCGAAGAACCACTCGACGTCGTTGGAGTTGTTCGACACACGCAGCGCCAGGCGCGCGCGATCCGTCGTGATGCTCGGCGCCTCCTCGAAGAAGACCCCGCGACCGCTGACGGCGATGCCGCCGATCCCGGTGCTGTCGTTCTCGAGCACGATGACCGGCGAGAAGCGCGGGAAGTCCGAAACGCTGCCCGTCCACTCGAGATCCGGGAACGTGTCGCCGGCGTGGAACACTTGGCCGGCGAGGTCGGTCGTGATCACGAGCTCGCCTTCGATCCGATCCGACGACACCGTGAGCGCCATCTGATCGAAGCCTTCCTGTCCGGCGTCGTCGATCGCGACGACGCGCAAGAACTGCGGAGCGTTGCGCGTGGCGAAGCCGGGGTTCGGCACGGTCCACTCGTACGAACGCACCGTCCCGTCGAGCGTCGCGACCTCCTCGAAGAGCGTCGGATAATGCGTATCGGGCGAAAACTCGATGCGATGCGCCGCGACGTCGTCGCCGATCGTTTCCCAACGCACGATCATCTTCGTGCCCGGATCGAGGAAGCGTCCGGCGCCGCCGCTCCTTCGGCTCGGCTGCACGAGTCGGACCGCGGGCGGCGCGGCGCTGAACTGGGGCCGCGTCGTGCGGAACGGCTGGAACTCGACGCCGGCCGAGCCGACGCCGACGATCGCATCGCCCATGCCGCCCGGATTGCGCGGATCCACCGGACCCGACGGATCCCCCCACCACACGTTGCGCGCGTCGTTCTCGGATCCGAACTCGAACGCGTCGATCGCGGCGCCGTTGCCTTCGAACGCGCTCGGGTTGTTCGGGTGGAACAGATCGGGATGACCGAGGTCGGTCATGCTCACGCCGACGTCGTTCGAAGCGAACAGGGTCTTCCCGAAGAAGATCGATCCGAACGAGCTCGCGTTGGCGCCGACACCGCAGTTCTCGAAGAAGCACGAGTCGATGTACATCGTGTTGTTCGCCGATCGCGCGCCGAACCGCGCGTCCGTGATGCGGCAGTACTCGAGATGCGGGCCGTTGTCGCTGTTCGTGTGGAACAACATCCCGTCCCA
>JAUIME010000821.1 GCA_030433195.1 bacterium | reverse complement strand
GTCCGCTTGCTCTCGGGGGCGGTGGTCGGCGCCGACGGTTTCGGCTTCGAAGCCCATGAGGGGCGGCTCCTCCGCCTCGAGCACATCGGTCACACGGAAATTGGCGATGGCGCTGAGATCGGCGCGAATGCGTGCATCGAAGATCGTTGCGTGCTCGGGGACCGCGTCGTGCTGCACTCCGGTGTCGTGATCGGCGCCGACGGCTTCGGATACACGGTCGAGAAGGGCGCCTACCGAAAGATCCCTCAGATCGGCCGCGTCCGCCTCGGCAACGACGTGGAGATCGGTGCGAACAGCACGATCGACCGCGGTTCGATCGGCGACACGATCCTCGGGGACGGCGTGAAGGTCGACAGTCAGGTGCAGATCGCGCACAACTGCTCGATCGGGGCTCACTCGGTCTTCGCGGCGCAGGTCGGCCTCGCGGGCAGCACGACGATCGGAAACTGGTGCCGTTTCGGCGGCAAAGCCGGCACGTCGGGACACATCACGCTCGGGGACAACGTCAGTGTCGGTGCGAAGGCCGGAGTCATCCACGACGTCGACTCCAACATGCACTACAGCGGATTCCCGGCGCGCGAGCATCGCAAGACCGTCCGGGCTTGGGGCGAAGCGATGCGGATCGGCGACTTGCGCAGGCGCGTTCAGGAACTCGAGCGCCGCATCGAGATGCTGCTCGAAGAGCGAGTCGGGGCTACAGGCGAGCAAGCACCCCGGCGTTGACGCGGTCGCGCACCTCGTCGCCCGCCAGGATCTCGACGAGGCGAAACGCGAACTCCATCGCCGTGCCGGCCGCGCGACTCGTGACGAGGTCGCCGTCGACGACGACGCGGTCTTCGCGAAGCGCGACGCCTTCCATCGAGCCGGCCACGGCCGGGTGGCACGTCGCGGCCCGGGAGCCGATCGCGCCGAAGGCGTGCAGCGCCGTCGGGGCCGCGCAGATCGCGCCGATTCGACCGCCCGCCGAGCGGATCTCGTCGACGAGCCTGCGGACGACAGGATCTTCCTTCAGTCGCCGCGTTCCCTCGGCGCCGCCGGGCAGGACGATCATGTCGTAGGGGCCGGCCTCGGTCGCCTGCGCGATCTCGAGATCCGGCACGACTCGGATGGCGCGCGACCCCACGACGGGACTTTCGCCGAGGCCTGCGACGACGACCTCGATGTCGGCGCGGCGCAAGATGTCGATCACCGTGACGGCTTCGATCTCCTCGAAGCCTTCGGCCAATGGAACCAGTACGCGCGTCATCGGCGCCTCCTTCCTACGATCCCTCGAGTTTCCTCCGGCGTGCGCAACGTACACGACCGCTTGCCGACGTTCAACACTCGCGTGCGGTGTCCGATCGACGAGCAACAGGATTGGATTCGCGGCGTATCGTGAACGAAATGTCACGCCGATTCAACCGCGCTCGGGCGCCCCGGAACTTGTCACGGATTCCTTTGACTGCCATGGGTTCACGGGTATTCTTGCGTCCCAGGCTCTTCCCTTTCGCGCTCGAAATCCGATTCGCCCTCCGTCATTTGCCCGCTGCGGATTCCGTCTTGAACGGAACCGATCGCATCGAGGGAGGACTGCATTGATCAGACGGAAGCACGCGGAACGAGGATCGATCCTCATCTCAGGACTCGTGACACTCGTCGTCATCGCCGGGTTGGCGGCGGCTCTGTTCACGACCGTCACCGTGGAAAACGACTCGTCGCGTATGAACACGCATCGAGTCACGGGGCAGTTTCTTGCCGACGGTGGGGTGGAGATCTGCGAGAAGCTGATCCTCAAGAGTTTGGCGGCCAATGATCCGGTCGCCTTGTCCGGCGCCTTCGATATCCAGAACCACGAGGTCACGTACGAGATCGCCCTGGCCGGCGACTCACGCGTGGAGACCGACGTCGACGGGCTCCACACGATCGTCCAGCCGATCGCCGTGAAGACGCGATCGACCGTGAACGGTTTTGCCGAGAAGGTGCAGCGAGTCCTGATGGTCGGGCAGACGCCGATCTTCCAGTTCGCCGTCTTCTACGACCAAGATCTCGAGATTCTGCCCGGTGCGGACATGACGCTTCGCGGCCGTGTCCACTCCAACCGCGACATGTACCTCGGGTCGGGCGGAACGCTGACGATCGACTCGAACTACATGCGTTGTGTCGGCGACATGTACCGACGTCGAAAGAACAACGGCGCGCTCGAGGGTGGTGACGTGAACGTGCGCTTGCGAGGGCAGGAGGGGCAGTTCGCGCTCATGGAGAGTCACGCCCAGCTGCTGTTGCAGGGGGTGCCGAGCACCAGCGGCTTCGACTCGGACTTCGACGGTCACGACATCAATGGCGACGGCGACTACATCGATCTCGGTGAGTTGTCGCCGTTCGTCGTCGAGGCGATGGAGCGCTGGGAGGG
>JAUIME010000064.1 GCA_030433195.1 bacterium | reverse complement strand
CGTTCGCGCAGGAGCGCCCGCAGAACGCCTCGCCCTGCAGGTCGACGCAGCGATCGTTCTCGCCGCCGGTGCATCGAACCCGGCTGACATTCCCGATGCCGTGTTTGAACACTTCATTGCGGATGACGACAACGGAAACCTGAGTGATGGTACGCCCAACTACACGATTCTCGCGGATGCGGCTGAGTCACGCAATGTCCCCTACCCGCTCGTCACCGACGCTAGCTTCTCGTACCCGGATGGGTTGCCGGAGATTCTGGCGCAGGGTGGGACGACGTTCCGCGTGAATGTCGCGCCTTTGGCGTCGAATCCGGTTGCGGATTCGGGGCGGCTGGTGTACCGGTTCAACGAGGGGCCGTGGGTGACGACGTCGATGACGTCGATCGGAATGGATCAGTACGAAGCGACGATTCCTTCGCAGAACTGCTTCGACGTGTTCGATTTCTATGTCGAAGTGGATACGGACAGCGGTCGTGTCGCGAGCGATCCGATCGATGCGCCGGACACGTTCTTCACGTCGATCGTCGCCGATGAGCAGACGACGGTGCTCGACGACAACTTCCAGACGAACATGGGCTGGACGGTCGTCAACGAGAGCATCAGCACGGGTGCCTGGCAGCGCGCGATTCCGGTGGATGCCGGTCGTGATGATCCCCCGGCCGACTTCGACGGTTCGGGCTTCTGCTACGTCACCGACAACGCCGCGGACGCGGACGTCGACGGCGGACCGACGCGCCTGACCTCGCCCACGCTCGACATGACGGGCGGCGGTATCGTCTCGTTCGCCTTCTGGCACGCCACCGACAGCGACATCTTCCGCGCCGAGATCTCGAACAACGACGGCGCGAGCTACATCCCGTTGATGGCGCAGAACTTCGGCGACGGCGGATGGGAAACGCGCGCGTTCCGCGTCGAAGACTTCATCACGCCGAGCAGCACGATGCGCGTTCGGTTCACCGTTTCCGACAACCCGAACGACTCGGTCACGGAGTCGGCGGTCGACGCGTTCCGCGCCGTTCGCTTGAGCTGCGAAGAGCCGCCGGTCCTGCCGCGCCTCTTCCTGCTGCCCAACCCGACCGAAGCCGGTGAGTCGGCGACGGTGTTCGTGAGCGATCTGCAGCCGGCGTCGACCGTGAAGGTGTACTACGCACGTGGCGTCGTCGATACGGGGATGGGCATCTGCCCGCCCGAGCTCGGTGGCCTGTGCCTCGACATCGTCGCGACGGCCGGCTCGGTAAAGGCGCTGACGCTGACGTCGAGCGCGTCCGGCCAGGCGCAGCGTTCGCGCAACGTCCCGCCGGGTTACGTCGGACGCACGATCGTGCTCCAGGCGGCCAACGTCCTGGGAGCCGGCGGCTCCGAGTCGACGCTCTCGAACACGATCGAGCGCGTCATCCAGTAGCACGTTCGACCCGCGATCGCTCGCACGGCCATGCCGCGCGTGCGAGCGTTTTCACACGCTTCATCGAGCGCCCGTCGGTTTTCGACCGACGGGCGCTTTTCTTGTCAGAAGCGCAAGCGGACGAGCGTCGCCTCGCCACCTCGGATCGTCACGACGAACAGGTTGCCATAGTCGTCTTCGGTGATGGCGAGATCGGTCGAACAGCCGAGCGCGCGCAGCAAATCGGGCACTGTGTTCGAGTGCCCCGCGACGAGCACCGTCTCGCCCTCGTGCTTCGTTCGGATGGTCTCGGCGAGCCCCTTCACGTCACGTGCGTCGACGATGGATTCGTCGATCCCCGCCGCAATCGCGCTCGGTTCGACGGTCTGCTGCGTTCGCTTGAACTGCGTCGCGTAGACCGCGTCGGGCTTCATCGCCGCAAGGAGCGCCGCGAGTCGATCGGCACGATCGTACCCCTTCGGCGTCAGTTCCGGATCGCGATTGGTGGGCGGCCCCTTCTTCTCGGCGTGGCGAACGACCACGACGCGTGTCGCCGGCGACTCATCGCCACGAATCCGTCGCACGAGGTCCTTCGCGAGGTCGTTGGGAACAGGGATGGTGAGGTTGTACTGCGCGATCTTCCAGGTGTCGCCGACCTTGCGGAGGGCTCCCGTTCCGCGGCACGCGCCGTAGGATTCGCTCTCGGCGATCTCGTCGAACCATGCGCTGTCGCCCGCCTCGCCGAAGAAGACGTGACGGTCTCGTGCCACGAACGTCCACGCGGTCTCTCCTTCGAAGTGCGGCGTCGCCCATTCGCGGAACGCGGGTACGGTCCATCGTTCGCCGGGATCGGTGCCGAAGAACACTCCGTCCTTCGTGAAGTGACCGAAGTAGCGTTCCAGATCGGCTTCGGCCGCGGCCGCGTGAAAATCGTCGAGGACCCGATCGACCTGTGCGCGCGCTTCCGTCGTCGCGGGCGCGGTCTCGGGCTGCTTCGACGCCGCATTGGCGGGCGCCTCGCCCGCCGCGACACGCACGCCCGCCAAATGCTCGAGCAACACATCGGACGTCATGCTCGGCGGGACGTGGCCTTCGCCCGGGAAGATCGTCAACGACACCGCGACGCCGAGCTCCCGCAATCGCGCCTCGGTTCGCTCCATGCGCGTGACCCACGCTTCGTCGTCGCCACCCGCATACATCGCGACCGGGATCTCGCGGAGACGGTCCAATCGGGCGTTGTCCTCTTCGGCCGGCGGGAACCCGGGAAGCACGGTCATCGAGCAGAACCGATCGGGGTAGAGGGTGGCGATCCGGAACGCCGATCGCCCGCCGTTGCTGA
Source organism: bacterium (assembly GCA_030433195.1). Lineage (GTDB taxonomy): Bacteria > Planctomycetota > JACOTG01 > JACOTG01 > JAUIME01 > JAUIME01. Next base: position 10,260 of record JAUIME010000064.1, on the reverse strand, counting down.
CGCCGGCAAGATGGAACTTCCCGCCCTCGACCTCGACGTGCTCCGCGACCGCATCGAGCAGCGCCGGAATGAAACGCTCGGAGCCCGCGTAGAACACGGTACCGCCGGGAGCGACCGGAGACACGACCGCGTAGCCACGTCCGACGGCGGTTTCAGGCATGTACTTCGCGAGCCCGAAGTCGACCATGGCGGCGGTCTGCGGTCCCGGCGGCAACAAGAGAACGGTCGGCACCGGACCCTCGACTCCATCCGGCGTCTTCAGCACGTACTGGAGACTCGCCCCATCCGGCAACGCGAGCGTTTCGAGCGAATGCCCCCCCGGGGTTCGATCGGCGGCCCGAGCCGTCGACGACGAAACTGCCGCGAGAATCACGAGGCTCGCGAATGCGGAGATCGTTGCACGGACTGAACGCCGGCGCCACGGCGCGTCGGTCGATCGGGATCGGGTTCGGGTACTCGGATCGGTCATCGTTGTCCTCTCTTCGACTCGGAACGGGGCGCGGTCGCGCGACCGCGGACCGCCGTCCTACCACAATCGGATCGGCATTCGCTACACTCGGGCGGCCACGCTGGCAGGCGAAGCGGCACGAATCATCGTACGTACGCGCTGGGAGATCGATACCGTGGATACCGGATTCGAAGGTCGAGTCATGCTCGTTACGGGCGCGTCGGGCGGCATCGGTGCCGCATGCGCGCGGGAGTTTGCCGCGGAGGGCGCGACGCTCGTCCTGCACGCGAACCGCAACCGCGCGGCGGCCGACGCGCTCGCGAGCGACCTCGCGACCCCGGCGCTCGTCGTCGCAGGCGACCTCTCGCGCGAGTCGGACGTCGACCGCCTCTTCGGCGAGGCGCTCGATCGATTCGGTCGGATCGACACCGTGGTCGCCAATGCCGGCATCTGGATCCCCGATGCCGTACCGATCGAGTCGATGTCTCTCGCGCGTTGGCAACGCACGCTCGACGCAAACCAGACGTCCGTCTTCCTCACGTTTCGCGCATGGTTCCGGGACTTGGCGGAGCGCCGCCCCGATCGGGCGTCGGCCGTCCTCATGGGTTCCACGGCAGCCGTGTTCGGTGAGGAAGGTCACGTCGAATACGCGGCGTCGAAGGCGGCCATCGTCTACGGCATGACTCGGACGCTCAAGAACGAGATCGTGCGACTATGTCCCCGCGGACGCGTCAACGCGGTGTGTCCGGGATGGACGCGAACCCCAATGGCCGCTCCCGCGCTCGAGGTGCCCGGAGCGGTCGAACGCGCGACGCGAACACAGCCGGTCCGCCGCGTCGCCGAACCCGAAGACGTCGCCCGCGCCGTCGCCTACCTCGCATCGGACCGCCTCGCGGCGCACGTCTCGGGTGAGATCGTCACGGTCGCGGGAGGCATGGAAGGGCGTCTGCTTCACCGCGACGCTCATGGCAGCGACACCGAGTAGGAAACACGATCAACCCGATGCGTGAGCTCGAGCACGAGCCTCGTAGGTTTCGAGGCCCTCGACGCTGTCCGCGAGACGACCGGCAAACTCGCGCAACTGCTCGGGCGAAACCTCACCGGGAGAATCGGCGAGACGATCGAGCCGCCCCATCTCGCGATCGACCGCAGCGACGACCTGCTCGCGCATCCTTCGCGCCGCGTCCCCGAACGCCGTCGCGCAACTCGCCTTACAGCGCAAGATCGAATCGAGCTCGGACAATGCGGCGGCGAAACGATGACTGCGCGTGAGCTGGGCCGCTTCTTCGAGGATCCCGACGTTGCGCTCGAACGATTTGCGATCGAGGCACACGTTGCTTCGGCCGCTGCGCTGCTCGCATCGCTTCGCGTAGGAGAGAACGTCGTCCTCGACATCCGCGAAATCGCCGATGCCCCACAGCATTTCGGCGTCACAGTCGCCGCCCGAGAGCCGAATGGCCGGCAACCGTCGCACGATTTCGTTCGCGTCGACTTCGTCGCGTACGGGCTCCGGCACCTTGCCGAGGAAGTCCTCTCGGTAACAGACGAAGTCCTTCAACATCTCGCGGCACTTCGTCTCGCAAAGCGTCTTGTCGACCTTGACCGAGACCTGGCACTTCGGGTTGGTGTACGACTCGAGCATCGGCCGCCCCGTGTAGAGCGACGTCAGCACGGCCTCCTCACGCGAGTCGAGCCACTCGCCGGTGTGATACGCCACGGGCAGCGGCGGCATCTCGAGCGCGACCGCCAGGAAAGGCAGCGGCTCGAACGCCGCGCCCGCATCGCGCGTCGTGTCCGCCGTCGCGAGTTCTCCCGTTGCCGCACGGTCGCCCGACCGATCGTCAGCAGTACTCGGGCCGCCGGAACTCGCGACCACGGGATCGGCGACTTCGTCGGCTGACGACATTTCCTCGTCGGACGAAGCCACGCCGCCGATCGATTCGGCGGGATCGTCGTTGCCGGACATCGACAGCCGGACGACGACCGCTCCGCCGACGATCACGAGCAGGGCCGCGGCCCACATCCAACGCCGGGACGTTCCGCCCGACGCGGCCACGCGCCGGATCCGTGGCACGGGACGGTCCGTGTCCGCCTCGGCTTCGACGTCGCCCTCGGCCGCATCGGCGTGAGCGAACGGGCGAAGCTCTTCGGGAGCGTCCACCTCGAGGTCGAACGCGACACCGTAGAGATGCTTCACGCGATCGTGGTACTCGCGCGCGGCGTCGTCCGTCAGGAGATACGCACGGACTTCGCGCGCCGTCGCCTCGTCGAGGCGCCCGGCCACGAGATCGGGAATCTTGTTTCGAGCGGTTTCGGCATTCACCGCAACTTCTCCCGCTTCTGCAGCTTCTCGGTCAGTTTTTCGAGCGCGAGCCGCAGGCGCGACTCGACGGTCTTTACCGGCTTGTCGATCGTCTCCGCGATTTGCGGGCAACTCAACCCCTCGAACCGGTGCAGCACGAACGTCTCGCGTTGCGCCGACGGCAGCTCGTCGATTGCCTGCCAGACGGTCGCCTTCGCTTCTTCTCGTTCGAGCCGATGTTCGGGATGGGTCACGAGGTCTCCCGCCTTCGTCGGATCGTACTCTTCAAAGACTTCCTGCCCGCGCTTCTCGCGCGAGTGGTTTCGACGCCACTGATTCACGGCCACGCGATACAGATAGGCCGTGGCGCTTCCGCTGCCTCGGTAGTTGTGTCGATACCGCCACAACGCCAAGAACGTGTTTTGCAGCATGTCGTCGGCGGTCATGCCGGAACGCGTGAGGCCGTAGAACAGCCGCATCAGGGCAGACCGCTCCCGTGAAAAGAGCTCGTGCATCGCACCATGATCGCCAGCGGCGATCCGGCGCAGCAACGGATCGAGATGGTCGTCCCTCGAGGACATGCGACCTCGGCATCGGTTCGCGCGGCCGTCTCGCGGCCGGGTGAAAAGACATCGCCTGGGGGGCGCCCCCCCAAAAATCTCGGAGAATACGCTCCGAGAGGCCGTGGTGCGAGGGATTCTCCGGACCGTAACGAATCTCCCGGCCCCAAGCCGTTCTACAACCCCGACCTGCATCGTCTCGCGAGGCGCCGTCGCGGGGCCGACGCGAGACGACGAGCGCCCGAGGCCTTCGGCAACCATCATCGGTGCACTTTTCTCTTGCCTGCGAGCCATCCCGGGGTATCCTTCCGCGCCACCCCCGCCCGAGATCCGTCCCCCCACGGAGATCCGTCTGATGGACGTCCACGCCCCCGCGGTCGCCTCCGACGCCTCGATACTCGACCGGTTCCGCATCGCGGACCCGCGACACGATCCGACGCAGGGCCCTGCCCGTCGGGTCGACGCTCCCGGTGTATCCGACGAAGCGACCGGCGACTCCGTCCTCCTCTCCCCCGCGGCTCGCGAACTCGCCGAGCAAGCGCGACCGGGGGACGACGAGGCCGATGCCGCCGACGCGAAGGGCTCGCGAGAATCGGAGTCCGCGAACCAGGCCCCCGGCACCGCCTCGGAGCCAACGGAAACCCGCCCCGGCGAGCTCACCGACGAAGAAGAGGAACAAGTCCGCGAGCTTCGCGACCGGGATCAGGAGGTTCGAGCTCACGAGAACGCCCACAAGGCTGCCGCCGGTGGCCTCGCGCGTGGCGGCCCCGTCTACGAGTACGAGACCGGTCCCGACGGTCGGCGCTATGCGGTCGGCGGACACGTCAACATCGCGGTCGGCGAGGGACGCACCCCGCAAGAAACCCTCCAGAACGCGACACAGGCTCGGCGCGCCGCGTTGGCGCCGGCCCAGCCCTCCGGACAGGATCGTGCGGTCGCCGCCAAGGCGGCGGCGCTCGCCGCCGACGCTCGCCAGGAAATCGCCGAAGAACGTCGTCAGCAAGCCGAAGAGGCGAACGGTGGCGATTCGGATTCGGACGACACCGTGACCGGCGAGCCCGCGGGCGACGATACCGGGTCCGACTCGACCGCGGCCACGAGTTCGAGCGTGTTGGGCCTCGCCATCGATGCCTACGGCGCGGCGACACGCGATTCGACCGCTCCCTCGGCGTTCGGAATCGTCGGCTGATCAGGGACGGTGAAGCGCGTCGAGCCACTCGCGTGCTCGCGCGTCGAAGTCCGCCTCGACGGGAAGCCGTGCGATGATCGACGTTCCTCGTTCGCGATCGAGAAGCGCCGCTACCCCGCCGCCCCCTCGCCAGATCGTCACTGCGTCGCGATCGTCGTCCCCGCGACCCCGCGCCGCCTCCTGCCATTCGGTTGGCCACGCATCGACCAAACGAGCCGCGAGGACGAGGGTCGCCGACAGGCCCGACGCATCCACGACGGATTCGTCCCCCGATCGTGCGGCATCGGCGAGGCGCTCGAGCGCCGCCCGCGCCGAATCCTCCGTGCGCTCGTCGGGGAGATGGACGTCCGCGAGGCCGATCTCGTGATCGAGCAGCGCGCCGATCGTCATCGAATCGGCCCCTTCGATCGCCTGGAACGACGGGTCGTCCGCGAGCCAGTCCGCAACGCGAACGTCTCGTCCGACGATCCCGTGATCCACAGCCGCGCGCAGCATGAGCACCGGCTCGAACCACTCGATCGGCGGCAGCATGCGAGCCGGTTCCGCCAGCGCGTCGGCCTCCCGCGTCACCGTCGCGTCGCGCCCGTCGGGCAAGCGGAAACGCACCACGGGGACGTCGCCGCCTTCGGTCGACATCGACTCGAGATCGCTTCGAAGGCGCGCCGCGAGCACGTCGAGCGACCGCTCGATCGGTGTCTCCAAGAACGCTCCCACCGCATCGCGCCACGCGCCGGCCGCCATCCCGAACGGTGCGAAGAGCCCCGCCCCGATGATCCGCTCGCGGCTCTTGACGCGTGAAGGAACCCGTCCGAACCAACTCGTGACTTCGTCGCGGCGTCGTGCGCGCATCGCGACCTCCGACTCGTCCGCGGCCTGCCCCGGGACTTCGAACTCCCACTGACCGTCCACGACGAGGAGCGGGACTCCGATCGCCGTTGGGTCCGGCAGCACGACCGCCGTTCGTTCGGCAGAAGCCTCGTCCGCGTCGACGGCCGACGGGTCATCGGGATCTCGCTCGACCGCCACGTCGGAACTCCTCGCCTTCCATCGTGCGATCGTGAGCTCGGCAACGACATCGGGCGCGACACGTTCTTCCGACAGATCGAGTCGCGTGGCCGAACGCAACCGCGCATGATCCACGACTCCTTCTCCCGAGGACGGATCGTCCGTCGCGACCGGAAGCCCGAACACGACCAGACGCTCGACGCGTTCGGCCGCCGCGGCCGCGAGCTCGACGGCAACACGCGCGCCCTCCGCGACGCCCACGAGTCGGACGCCTCGCGTCCCCGAACGCTGCTCGAGGTACTCGACGATCTCCCCGAGATCGCTCGCGCGAAGCGGACGCCCCGACTCGATCGCATCGACGACGAAGACGTCGAACCCACGGCGCGCGAGGTCATCGAGAATCGATCGCCCGCGGAGTCCGAAGTCGAAATAGACGCGGCCACGATACGCTCGCGGCGGTACGCACAACACGATCGGTCGCGGCACCCCGCCCGGCGATTCGACGAGACGCTTTCCGAACAGTCTCACGTCACCGTTCGAAATCGAGAGTCGAAGCGGCTCCCCGATAACGGGAGCGCCCTGTGTCGCGATCGCCTCTTCCACGTCGTCTTCGGAAACACGCTCGAGCGACGCGATCTCGATCTCATGGCTCCCGAAGTGATCGTTCGACCCCTCGAATCGGAACGGAACCCGCACGCCTTCGACCGTCTTCCAATCGCTGAAGCGCCAAACGCTCGGTCCCGCGAACAACGACCCCGCCTCGCTCTCGAACCGCAAAAGATCGCCATTCGCTTCGTCGAACGCAGCGACGGCTCGCACGTGGAGCGCATCGTTCGAGAGTTCGGTCACGACAGCGCTACGCCCCGCGACCTCCGCGTGTCGCACGGCGCGCATCCGAGGGTAGGCCTCGCCGATCGCACCGAACAAGACCGCCGGATGAGGTCCCGCAGGCCGACCGTTCGACTCGTCGGGCACGATCCTGCCATAGGGGCCGAAGTCGTACGACCATGCGTGTTCGTCACCCGATTCGAACTCCCAACGGAACGCGCCGGCAACGCCGGCTTGCGGACGTCGCGCGGTTCCCGTGAATCGCCACGTGCCGCTCGAGAACGCGGTCGCGTCCGAGTGCGACGCTCGCAGCGCCAAGAGATCCTTGCGTGTCGGGAGCCCCGGCGGCGGTTCGTCGGAGACACGCGGCAACCGTTCGAGTTCACGATCTTCGTCGAGCAGCACCATCGCGACGACCGCACCGTCCGCATTTCGCTCGAAGCGTAGCGCACGTTCGGGCAAAAGCTCGAAGCGCCAACGCTGCCAAGGGTCGGCAACCCCGTCGACGCGCGTCGGCTCGAGCTCGACGATCGACCAATCGGGCCAATCGAGAAACAGAACTCCGCCGTCGAGATCGACGCGTACGTCGCGCAGGTAGTCCGCCGATCGGTAGCTGCCGAGCAACGGTGCCACGAGCTCCTCGGGGAGCGGGTTCGGATTCACCGTCCCCTCGCGCGGCAACTCGATCTCGACGCCGTCCATGTGCAGGCGCATTTGCACGACGCTTCCGTCGTCGTCTCGGTCGAACGAGACCGCCACCTGATCGCTGACCTCGTAGGTCCACCGCCCGTCGGGCCCCGGCCACTTCAGTCTGTAGTCCTGTTCGCCCGGGATGTTGACGTGCAGCCGTTCGTCCTTCACGTGGACACGGAACACCGCATCGCGGAAGCGCCCGTAGTTGGCGACATAACGTCCGATGAACGGTTCGAGCCCTTCGACCCACTCACCGATGACCAGGGGCCAAAGCGCTTCGAAGTCCCGCAGCGTGATCTCGCCGGACCATCCCGTCCAGATCGCAACGGCGCCGACATCGGCATCGGGTAGCAGCACGATGCGCGCGGAATCGCGACGACTCCCGATCGACGTCACGATGCGACGATCCTCCCACGCCCCCGTCGCGAATCCAAAGCCGTACGCCACCCCGTCCTCGTCCGTCGCTCGCTCGCGGAACAGATCGTCCAACGTCGAGCGCGCGACGATCACGCGCCCGTCGACGATCCCGTCACCGAGCAGGAAACGCACGAAGCGCGCGAGATCGGTCGCCGACGATCGACGCGCGGTCGTCGCGTGCATGCCGAGCGGACCCGTCAACCGTTCGTAGAGGAGTGACTCCCAATCCGCTCCTGCACGACGCGACAGCGCCTCCTCGATCGTCAACCACAGGCCGTCGTTGGGGAGAACACGAGCCCGAAAGTCCGCCCAAGGCTCCGCACGTTTGACGTTGAAGTGCAGAATCTGGTCCGTCGGCATCGTCGCGTCGCCGGCGAGGAGGTCCATTCCGACGAGTCCCGTTTGGTGCAGCAATACGTCCTGCCACGTGACGCGTGCGGAATCGTCGAGCGAACGAATCGTGAGCACGTTCTGCCCGAGACTCTCTTCGAGGGGTGAGTCCCAGCGCAGAAGCCCTTTGTCGACCTCCGTCGCGGTGACCACCGCGCGCAACGCGTTCTCGACCGAGCCGATCGGAAGCCGCGCGTCGGGATCGACGCCGAACCCGTCGACAAGCAGGATCTCACCTCGAATGACGAGCGCCACGGCGAGCCCGGGGATACCACGGTCTTCACGCCAACGCGCGATGCGACGGCGAATCGACTCCACCTGTTCTTCGGGAAGAGCCACCGCCGCGAGCGCCGCGACGCGCGCGACGCTCGGCAGGGTCCGCGCGCTGACTTCCGACGTCGTCGCGAACGCAAGGAACATCCCGAAGATCGCGAGAAATCGCGTGGCGTCCATTCGCCGCATCATCGGCTAACGCGTCGAAGTGGCGGTACCGACGGGATCGGGAGCTTCGTACCGCCCGTAGAATGCGGGAGCTTCCGCGCGAATCTCCTCGACCGCATGCGGATCGAGACGCTCACGCCATTTGGTGTTCGCGCTCGTGAGCGACTCCGGCACTCGCTGCTCGAAGGCCGCGTTCCACTCGAGCCCGCAACGATCGGCGAGGTCGCGTACGAAGTCTCGCGGCGACGCGCAGAGATCCTCGTAGCGCACCGCGATGTAGCGATCGCCGAACGTCGCCCCGTCTTCCTCGATACGCTCCGTGACGATGCGGAACACGCGGCCGGCGATGCGTTCGGGCGACAGGTCTTCCATCGACTTCCATCCCGGGATCCGCACTCCGAACCAGCCCCCGCCGCGGGCCCGTCGCTTTTCGATGCGAGCGACGGTCGAGTTCACGACGGCGCGCCAGTCGCGTTGGATGTGCACGAAGATGGCACCCGGAAAGATCGCGTCGATCCAACGCATGCGCATCGAGAGCCTCGGGTACTTCGCGACGAAACGCGTCGCGCCGCGGAGTCGTACGACCTCCTCGACGGATCGGCGGAACCACTCGGTGACCTCGGGCGTAGCGTGCGATTCGTCCATCACGTCGTCGCCGCCGTCCCAGAAGCGATCCCAAATCTTCTGGGCTTCCATCGGATCGTCGGCGAGACCGAACTTCGTCATCCAAAGGGCCACGCGCGGATGATTGGGAACACGCCGGTTCGCACGGTTGTAGTAGCCGAGCTTCTCGTGACTTCCGAGAATCCCGTACAACAACGTCGTCCCGCTTCGGTGCGGGCTCACGATGAAGATCGGACGGTCCGTCTCTGCGCTCATGCGCGCCATGGTAGCACGGGTCGAGCCCCTGTCCACCGCGGCGTGGCACGACTCGCGGCCCCTCGTCTTGCCGGACGACTCGCCTTCCTGCTAGCATCCCGAGGATCCGAAAGACGACGGCGGCGCGACTCGAGAGCGTGGTCGCCCTCAGTATCCGTGACTTTGCTTCGTCGCTCGCTCCGACCGCTACGAGGATTCCACGATGACTTCCGCAACGAGCACCGAATCTCTCCTCGCACGTTTCCTCCGCTACGTGCGGATCGACACGCAGGCCGACGAGAGTTCGTCGAGCTATCCGAGTACCGCCAAGCAGCTCGACCTCTCCAGACTGCTGCGCGACGAGTGCGAGGCCATGGGGCTCGCCGACGTGTCGATGACCGACGACGGGATCGTCTACGCGACCGTGCCGGCGAGCGCTGGCTGCACGGCACCCCCGATCGCCTGGTTCGCGCACGTCGACACCTCGCCCGAGACCTCGGGAACCGACGTGAAGCCGATCGTACACACCGACTACGCAGGCGGCGACATCACGCTGCCGGGAGATCCCTCGCGCGTCATCCGAACGGCCGAGAACCCGACACTCGATTGTTTGAAGGGCGCCACGATCGTCACGACCGACGGCACCACGCTCCTCGGCGCCGACGACAAGGCGGGCATCGCCGTGATCCTCACGGCCGCGGAGCGCCTGCTCGCGAGCGACCTCGAGCACGGTCCGATCCGCATCTGTTTCACGTGCGACGAGGAGATCGGCCACGGCACCGACAAGATCGACATGAGCGCGCTCGACGCCGTCGGCGGCTACACGCTCGACGGCGAGGGAACCGGCAAGATCGACGGGGAGACGTTCTCGGCCGACCTCGCCACGGTCAGCGTTCGCGGCATCAACACCCATCCGTCGATGGGGAAGGACAAGATGGTGAACGCCGTGCGCATCTTGGCGCAGTTCCTCTCGGCGCTCCCTCCCGACTTGTCACCCGAGTGCACGGACGGACGCGACGGCTTTCTCCACCCGTATCAGATGACGGGCGGCGTCGCCGACGCTCACGTCCAGATCCTCTTGCGCGACTTCGAGACTCCGAAGCTGGCCGAGTATGCGTCGCAGCTGGAG
>JAUIME010000063.1 GCA_030433195.1 bacterium | reverse complement strand
TGGATCGTCCCGAGGTCGGTCGGCGTCGCGCCGGCTTCGAAGGCCGGCACGAGGACGCTTCGCGACACGCCACCCGGGTCGTGCAAGAGCGCGTAGCGCCCGGGAGCGACGTCGTCGAAACGGAACATCCCTGCAGGGTCGGTCATCCCACGCAGCTCGACCGGGGGCGCGTCACCCGACGACTCGGCAACGTCGGAAACGAGGACGAGCGCCTGCCCGGCGAGCGCCGCCCCCGAAGAGTCGACGAGGGCCCCTTCGATCGACCCGTCGGGCCACTCGATCGTCCACGGGAACGGCTCGTCGGTAGCCGGAATGCGATTCTCGAATGACCGCGTCCGTCCGCTCGCGCCACCCCGTTCGTGATGCACGGTGAGCCGCACCCTCCCGGGCGGCAAGCGCAGCGTGAAACGGCCGTCGTCGTCGGTGACGCGAACAGGCGTCGCTCGTTGCGATCCGCTCGACTCGATGGTGATTCCCGAAACGAGAGCTCCTGTGACCGGCGTGCGCTCGATCGCCTCGACGATCCGACCGATCACCGTGACCGACGCCGCGTCGTCGAGCCGAACGTTCCATTGCACGTGATGCACACCGTCGGGGATCTCGAGCGCGTGCGACGTTGGCACTCCGCCTCGTTCCCAGTCGTCGGGGTGAATCACGAGAACCTCGTGGGCGCCCGGCAGCAGCCCCGTGATTCGAAAGTGTCCGGATTCATCGGCGAGTGCTTCGGCGGAGCGGCCCGGGCGCGAACGATCCGTCGCGCGCAGCGCGGCTCCCGGAACCGGCGAGCCATCCTGATTCTGAACAACTCCCTCGACGACGACCCCCGCGCCGAGGCGGATCGTCCGCTCGATCACTTCTCCCGGCGTGGCAGCGACAGGTTCCGAGATCCACGACTCCCCCGCCGTCGGCACGACGACGATGCAGAAGTCGAACTGCTCCGCTTCGAGGTCGAAGCGACCGTCGCGACCCGTTCGGGGCGACGTCGCGACCTCCTCCTGCAACGCCGCGGCATCCTCCGCAAGATCGCGGGCCAACGTCACATCGACGAGACGCACGGCGGCCGCTACCGCGGGACGCTCGTCGGCATCGAGTACGAGACCGCGAACGCGCGCCGCCGGAACGAGCTCGATCACCGGCAGCTGCGCGGCGAAGCGGTCTTGTTCTCGAACGCGGCCGGTCCACGGTGCGTATCCGGCGCGGGTCGCGCCGATCTCCAAGGATCCGGACGGCAGACGCCGGAAGAAAAACGTTCCGTCGGCCCTCGTCGTCGCCGAGCCGCTCGCTCCCGACTCTCGGTCGAGTACGACGACTTCGGCATCGTCGATCGGCGATCCGTCGAGCCCGTCGACGACACGCCCACGCAGCCCTTCCGTCCGTTCGCGCGCCGAATCCGACTCGGCCGCGTCGTCGTCTTGCGTCGAGCGTGGCGGCGAGAACGCCTCGAGATCGCGAAGCGGCTCGCGACTCTCGGTGTCTGGATCGCTGGCCGTGGAAGTCGCGCGCGCTCGTTCGCTGCCCGCGCCGTCGATCGGTTGCCGATCTCGCAGGACGAACCACGAAACCGCAGCGAGAACCACGACGACCGTCCCGAGGACGAGACCTCGCCGTATCGTTCCTTCGCGTCGTTCGGCTTCAGGGCTCACGGAGACAGCTCCGTATCGGTGGTTTCAGGCGTGAACGCATCCTTCCCTCAGAAAACGAATCGGCCGCGCCCGACCATGATCGGGCGCGGCCTCGGGTCTCCATGCGTCGACCCATCGATCCCCGTTCCGCGGGAATCGCCCGGAAAGGAAGAGATATCAGAACAGGCGGACGCCCTTCAGAAGCTGCATCACGCCACCCGCATCGTCACCCGACACGACACCGTCGTGGTTGACGTCGCACGCGGCGCGCTGCTGCATCGTGGCCGAACCCGGAGCGGCGACGACGGCCCAGAAGGCCTGCACGTCGAACGGGCTCAGGACACCATTCTGGTCCGCATCACCCGGAATGACGTTGGCGACCGCGTCCGGACGGAAGAAGAACGCGTCCGCCGCCGTGCCGTACTCCGTCGTACCGAAATCGTTCACGCGATACTGCGCGCGCCAGCCGGTACGCTCGGGGTCGAAGTTCACGTCGTCCGACTTGATGTGCCACGTGTAGTGCACGTGGAGGTTGTTGCCACCGAGCTCCGCCGAGTCACCGGCCTGGTGCAGGTCGTTGAAGACCTGGTCGTAGGCGTGGAACGCCGGCGAGAAGCTGCGGACCTCGAAGAACAGCGCGGCACCGTCGTCCATCGGCTCGACGCCCGGCGCCGACCCGTCTTCCGCGTTGAAGCCCGGGTTGTTGTCGGCCCAGCCTTCGAGGATTCCACTGACCTGACTCAGGTAGATGATCGACGCGTTGTCATTGCGGACCGTGACCGAATCGCCGCCCGAGAGCGACGCGCCCGCGCCCTTGCCGAGGAACACGTCGCGGTGCACGGATCCACCCGCGATCACGGTTCCGGCGGCGAGAATGCCGACCGCAACCAGGACCACCAAAATTCGAGAATGCTTCATGTTTTGTCTCCTCCTTTTCCAGGTGGAGCGGATCCCTCGACCCGCCCGCACTGCAATATCGCGACGATAGCCCGGGCTACCATCGACTTCGAAGAACGCACACCGGCTCGCCGGCTGGAGCGATGGACATATCCATGCTCCAGCCCGCCGAGGCAGCGTTGGCTACAGACCGCACCGGGCGGCCGCGAGGATTCTGAAGAAGGCGTGGACATCCGCCTTGTTGACGTAACCGTCCCCGTTCGCATCCGCGGCGCACTTCGCGTCGGGCGAGGCAGCTCCCGGGTTGCGCAGCACGTCGCCGAAGTAGCACGAATCGGATCGGTGGACGATGCCGTCGAGATCGACGTCGCCGGGCACGCAGTCTTCGACGTGCGCGTTCGAGAAGCGCAGCGTGAACTCTTCCGAATCCGCGTACGCCGTCGTTCCGACGTCGACGAACTTGAACGTGCCGCTCCACACCACCTGGTTGGCGGCGAGCGACGGATCGTCGCTGTCGATGTGCCACGTCGGGTGCTCATCGAACGCGGGCGGATCCGTCGTGACCGTCGCGATCGTCCACGCATCGCCCGGCTGGTCGATGATGTCGCCAAAGCCCGGCGTGTGCGCCTTCAGCGCGGGATCGATCGACACGAGAACGAGCTGAATCTCCGCGCCGATGGCGAGAGTGAAGAAGTCTTCGTCGGGCTCGTTCTCGTCGAGCGGCATGAAGCCCGGCTCGTCACCGGCCCATCCGTTCAAGATTCCCGAGACGGTCTCGAGCGAGAAGATCTCGTTCTCCTCGACGGGCTCCGCCTCGAACTTCAACTCGCCGGCGCCGCTTACGCCGATCACGAAATCGTCACCGTGCTCATGCTTCTCGCCGGCAAACGCGGCGACGGAAAACGTCAGGACCGTGATCGCGCAAGCCGCTCGCACGATCTTGTCCAGGTTCGTCATGAATGTATGCATCTGAGAATCTCCTGAGTTCAGTCGATCGTTGGAAAGGAAAGGGGACGCGCGCCAAACCTCATCCTTCGCAAAGCTGGATGACGAGAGGCTTGTAGAAGCGAAGCGCGTCCATCTCGGTCACGTAGCCGTCCTGGTCCGTGTCGGCACCGCACTTCTGATCCGGACTCATCGAGCCGGGATCATCGACGGCCTGGATGAAGGAGCACACGTCGTTACGATCGTGCTTCCCATCGAGGTTGACGTCCCCGGGGATGCAGTCTTCGACATGCGCGTTCGAGAAGCGCAGCGTGAACTCTTCCGAGTCCGCGTACGCCGTCGAGCCTGCATCCACGAACTTGAACGTGCCTTTCCAAACGACCTGATTCAGGGCCAGCGACGGATCGTCGCTGTCGATGTGCCACGTGGGGTGCTCGTCGAACGCGGGCGGATCCGTCGTGACCGTCGCGATCGTCCACGCATCGCCCGACTGATCGATCACGTCGCCGAAGCCCGGCGTGTGCGCCTTCAGCGCGGGATCGATCGACACGAGAACGAGCTGAATCTCGGCGCCGATCGCGAGCGGGAAGAAGTCTTCGTCGGGTTCGTCCTTGTCGAGCGGCATGAAGCCCGGCTCGTCACCGGCCCAACCGTTCAGGATTCCCGAGACGGTCTCGAGCGAGAAGATCTCGTTCTCCTCGACCGGCTCGGCCTCGAACTTCAACTGACCGCCACTGCTCACGCCGATCACGAAGTCGTCGCCGTGCTCGTGCTTTTCGCCGGCAGACACAGAAACGTGCATCGCCGTCACCGCGACGAGCAACGCGAACGTCAAGTAGTACAGGGCCCGCATTCGACGGACCTTTTGCGTACGACACATGAATTGCATCGAAACCCCCTTCTCGTCGCACTCGATCCTCGAGGCCTGTGGCCATGGACCTAGAGCGCGCGAAAGCCTGGAATCATGGAAGGCGAGCGAACCCTCTACCCCGAGGAAGAACGTCGCCGTCGCGAATCGTGATCACGCTCGAGACGGAGTCGCCCCGGCGCAATCGAGCATCAGGAATGGAAGGGGACGAGCGGTGGGGCGCGGGAAGCCCGAGACGTGAGGGGTGGTCGAACGATGCTCTCCGGCAACACGACGACCACGGAACGCGATTCGTCGGCGGCTCTCGAGAGTTGCTCGGCGCGGACGGCGAACTGTGCGAACGACTGCCCCAGCTCGCAATACAAGCAAGAGGCATCGTCCGCCGGATCCCACGCACAGTCTGTCGACGCGAGGGTCGGGAATGTCGAAGGGGAGGAACAGGTGTTCGCGCTTGCTGAGCCGCCGCACGATCGATGGTCGTCAGCGGTACGCGTCGAGCGCTCGCTCGATCTCGTCGTTTCGACGGCCCCGAGAGCGGGCGACACGATCCCGTGCGCGTGTCCCTCGTGCGAGTGCGCCCCGTCGTGCATCCACACGTGCCACATCGGGAGCGGCAGCGAGATCCAGATCGCGAAGAGCACGAGGGCCGAGCGATGGTGGAAGAAGCGGGGCCGCATCATTCGCCCCCTCCTTCGCCGCCACCGGCCGCAATACTGAGCGTGATCGCGTTGGTCACCGAGTACCCGGAAGGATGCGCCGCACTCGGATCTTCGAGGATTCCCTGGATCGTGAAGACTCTCGGACCGTCGAGCTGGCGCTCGACCGTCCAGGAAAGGCCTGGCCCTTCACGCCTGCGCCCGTCGCACGGAACGTCGGCACCGACACCGGGCGCGACGAGGCAGAACGCCGGAGCCGAGTCCTCACCGGGACGCGCACGCAACCCACCGACGAGCGCTCCGATCGAAGCCTCGGCGACGCGCAGATCGGTCGCGCGACGATCGGCCCCTTCCCAAACGGCCAGCATGTAGCGATCGACCGGCTCATCGGAGGCCGATGTCAGCGAGATCGAGAACGGAGTCGAAGGAGCGACTTCGATCCAACGGAGGTCGCCTCCGGTCGAGCCGTTCACGAAGAGCACGGGACGCCCCCCGTCGACCGCGCCGGCTTCGTAATCGGGCGCGGGTTGCACCTCGAACGCTCCGAGATCGATATCGGACGTCGCGATGTCGCCTTGCGGACTCCGGCGCACTTCGCGCAGGCGCCCGTCGAGGTCGAGTGCGGCCGACAACGCCGGACCGCCGAGCACCGTGGCGCGCGGACGTCCGGAATCGAGATACGGCGAGTCGTCGCGCAAACGGAAATCCCGAGCCTCCGCGTTACGGAACCCAGGATCGACACCGAAGTTCCCGAACGCTTGAACAGGACCGTTGCGCGGCACGACGGATGCGCCGAGCGAGGCGCCGCCGGCAAGTGCCGGCGGGAGGTTCTCGATGCAGCAGTGGACGACGCTGCGGAACGAGCCGCCCAGTTGCGCAGACTCTTTCGCCACCGACGTGACCCGGTTCCCCCAGAGGATCGAGTCCTCGATCGCGGTCATCCCGTTCGATTGGAACCAGACGGCACCACCCTTCGCGGCGAGGTTTGCCGCAAACGTGCTGCGCGCGATGGCCGCATCACGGAAGGCGACGATCGCACCGCCCGCGGCCGTGGCTTCGTTCGCGGCGAAGAGCGAGTCGGCGACCCGCAATTCGCCGTCGGCATAGACGGCACCGCCGTCGCTCGACGAGTTCTCGAGAAAGCGACAGCGCGCGATGCGCATCACGCCGCTCTCGCTCGCGATCGCGCCGCCGTGGGTGCGACTCGTATTCCGCTCGAATCGACTTCCATCGATTCGCGGGTTGCACAACTCGTTGAAAACACCGGCACCGACGAGCGCGCGATTGCGAGAGAATCGGCATTCGCGAATCGTCGCGTGGGATCGTTCGAACAGGTACACCGCTCCGCCCGTCGAGATGTCGAAACCGTTCCGGATGAAATCGCAGCGTCGCACGAGCGGAGCGCTGTCGGTCCAGGCGGCCAAGCCACCACCGAGGAACGCGGCGTTGTCTTCGATCGAGCAATTCGCGATGACGGGGGACGCGCCGAGCAGGTACACCCCGCCCCCCGAACCTGCCGGTGTTCTGCCGGGACTGTCGGCATAGCCGCCCCGCACCGCGAAACCGTCGAGGATCGCCGTGCGACCGACGTTTTGCGCGAACACCACCGTTTGGCTGTTGTCGGAACGTCGGCCGAGATCGGGCTCGTCGTCCGAGAGGCGATCGCCACTGAGGACCGTTTTCGCGAAGAGGCCGGGATCACGCTCGGCTCTCGCGCGCTCACCACCCGCGAAGCCGCCGAAGATCGCCAGGCCGTCGTGGAGCACGAAGGAAGCGTCGCGCCCACCCGGGGACTGCCCCCATCGGCGCCCCGGCACGTACGTCGCATCGGACGCGCGCACCCAGATCTCGTCGATCGCGCCGCCCGAGGCGAGCGCCGCGTCGAGCGCGTCTTGCAGCTCGGCGAACGCCGCGGTCCAACCCGACCCGTTTCCAGGAACCGGGATATCGCCATCGACGACGAGAACGTTCGACGGAACACCTCCGCCAGCAGCGACTTGCGAAGGAGCGACCGTCATCGTCACCACGGCTGCGAGCGCTGCCACGAAGCCTCCGCCCCAGGCCATCAGCCTCGGCGTCGCGCCGCCGAGCATCGGCGTGCGTCGGCGAGTCCTCTTCGTGCGTGGTCGAAACGCGGTCATCAATGATCCTGAACAGAGGGGTTCCCTCTGGGATGACGATTCCCGCCGGGCCGGCGTTCCCGGAAAACTCGCGCTCCTCATCGCAGCCTCTCATCGTCGACGACGTGGCGCAGGCGCTGTGCCAGCAGCTCACGGGCGCGATGGAGTCGTGAGCGCACCGTGCCAGGTGGTAGCTCGAGCTCGCGGGCGACCTCCTCGTGGTTCAAATCGTCGAGCGCGTGCAGCGCGACGACATCGCGAAACGGCACCGGCAGCGACTCGATCGCCGTGCAGACCGACCGACGCATCTCGTCGAGTTCGATGCGATGCCCGGGGTTCGAGCTGCAAGCGAGCGATTCCGGACTCGTTTCCGCGTCGACCCTCGACGCGCGTCGCCGCGCCCCGCGGAGCATGTCGAGGCTGCGATTCCAAGTTACGCGACGAAGCCAGACGCCGTCGGTATCCGGCGGCATGTCACCGCTTTCCCACAATCGAACGATCACTTCTTGCACCGCGTCCCAAGCCGCTTCGTTGCAGCCCAGAACTCGCCGCGCGAGCCGGAACATCGATTCGAGATGAGGCCGCACGTGCGAGTCGAAGTCGGCATGGACGGGCTTTTGACAGTCGACGTGCGAGTCGACTTCAGGAGGCCGCGTACGAGGCGACTTTCCTTCGATTGGCATGGTTCCCCCTGGCGCGGACCGCTCGATCGAAGAACGATGAGCCGAGAAACCGCGCAGATCGAAGCCGCCACGGCAACTCACGCCTTCCGGGTGCGGAGAGAATCCGCAAGGACAGGTGTGACGCGGGCGGCCGGAGCCTGTTCAAGAGCTTGAGATCAGCTCTCGAGGCCGGGGGAGTTCTTCGGGGCCAGGCGGAAGAGAGGGAACTTTGGCGTGAGGGACCAACGAGTGACCGAGCACGAGACCGAGCCGACCACGTCGCCGAGTCGAGCCGGGTCCAGTTCGACCCGCGCGCTTTGTTTCGGCTGGAACGAATCGACGAGCCCACAAGCGAACGGCTCGGACGAATCGGATCGGCCCCCGCGATCGATCCACGGAGCCCCCTCCGAAACGCTCGAATCGACAGCGGGCCCGCACGAGGGTTCATCGCGGACGTCGGTCGCGTGGCCGTGCGACCCGCAGCCGTCGTCGGTGTCGTCGAGCGTCGAGGACGGTGTCCCCGGGCCCGCATCCGGGAAGGCCGGAACGTGGCAGATCGTGTCGCCGCACACGCCGTGCGGCTCCAGAACGAAGTGGAGCGGCACGCCGAGAATCGACACGAAATGGAGCAGGAGGACCGTCACCCCCACCACTCGTGAGTCTCGAAGCTGCCGAATGCTCATGATCGAATGCTGCCAGACGAGCGATCCGGCGTCAATGTTCGGGAGTTTGGCCCCACGATCGTCTCGTTCCGCGAAGGGAGCCGACGCGGGGTCGTCGAGGATCGTTTCCGAGTTCCATGGGCTTCGAGCGGCTCGACTTGGAGACGGAGTACCGCGGCAAAGACGGCGGCGGCGCTCCCGTCACTTCAGGTGAGTGAACAACCAGGTCGCCGCGCGATCGACCCATTCGGGAGGCAGGACGTGTCCTCCCTCGTAGAAGACGAGGTCCTTCTTCGAACTGTCGACGAGCTCGTAGACGTGACGCGCATCGGCCGACGAATAGTTTCGAGGGTCGTTCGTTCCCATGAGCATCAACAACGGACGGTCGTTGATTCGCGGCGCGAAGTTGTGCACGGCGATGGCGGAGTGCGGCTCCTTCAGAATCGGCGGCACGCAAGCGACCGCGGCGCGTACGCGGGGTTCGACGCCCGTGAGAAGGAACGTCATCATCCCGCCCATGCTGTAGCCGGCACATCCGATTCTCGTGCCGTCGATGTCCGGACGCTCGGCCACCAGATCGATTGCACGGCGATGCTCGACCACCGATTGCACGACCATGTCGCGCGTCCGACGCAACCATCCGCGCTCGAAAGTGAAGACCGTCGGTGATTCGAAATCGTTGTCGCCGAGTCGCTCGCCGTGGTATTGACAATCGAGCGTCAGGACAGCACATCCCTGCTCAACGAGGCGATCCACGAGAGATGAGTGCGCGGTGCCCTCGCCCCACCACCCTTCCTTCGATCCGCCGATGCCGTGGATCAAGATCACACATGGAAACGGCTTCTCCCCACGGCGCGGTACGGCCAGATACCCGGGGACTCGACTGTCCCTCACGCCCCGAAAGACGATCTTCTCTCGTCGAAGGCCATCGCCCGCGGACGATTCGACGACTCGTGGCTCGAGCGGGATCGATTCGTCGTACCGAAAGAACTCGCGCATGACCTCGAAGGCCTCCGCCCCGATCGGCGAAAGAGCACTCTCTTCCTGACGTGCATCTACCGATCGAGCGAGGATCATCGCGCCGAGGAGAACCCAAGCGATCACGAATCTGGCGGTCATCCGAAGCTCCATACGAAAGCCCGAAGCGTACCCGGGCATCCAATCCTGTCGGGATCCTGCCCGCGGCCCCCAGATCGTAGAGCCGGGCGGCCTCCAGGGCAATGCGGTACTCGATCGGCAGCGCAGACCGACACGATTCCGTGTTCGGACGACATTTCGTCCGCGCGCTACTTCGAGACGATCACGATTCCGTTGGTCATCGATCCCGGTTTGCTCGCTGCGGATCCCGAATCCGAGACGATTCCCTGGAGGAAGACGTCGGCCTCGATACCGATACCGTTGGCGAGCGACAGCACGATCGTCGGTGCCGCCGCCGCAGCGAGATCCGGAGTGCCGAGCGCGGACTTCCCCGTGTTGTTCCAGATCTTCTTCAGCTTCGACGGGTTCGCGTCCGTGACCGGGTTGGTCCGGCACGAAAGTCCGACCTGGAACGGCATCACGCGAATCGTCGAGTTGCGCGGGAGCGCGAGGTACGCGTAGAGCGCGAAAACCGAGCTGCTGTCCGCGGGTGCCGCGTCCATGAAGATCTCGAACGGTGCGTCCTTGTCGACCGCGACCTTGCGCGCGACTCCGTGTCCTGCCGAGCCGTTCACGAAGAGCACGTCGGTCACGGGCCCGGCTCCTGCGTTCACGGTTCCGGCGCGGCAACCGTAGAAGAACGTCTTGTTGACGTGCAGCACGACCGAATCGCTGAATCGACTCGTCGTGGCGACGTCGGCCAAACCGTCGCCATCGATGTCGCCCGTGTTGATCGACGTGATGTTGTCTCCCGACGCAACCTCGAACGCGCTCGTGAACGCGCCGGTTCCATCGCCGCGATACGCGAACAGACGGTCGTCACCGACGGTCGCGATGTCGAGAACGCCGTCGCCCTCGAGGTCCGCGAGCGCCAGATCGAGATCGTCGGTCACCGAGGTCACTCCGCTCGGCGCGAAGCCCCCGGCACCATCGCCCAGGTACGACCTCACTCCGCCGGGCGTCGTCACGACGAAGTCGAGATCGCCGTCGCCGTTCACGTCGCCGACCTGCACGGTCTTGCCACCGAGGTCGAAATCGATCGAGCCCGGGAACGTCCCGAAGCCACTTCCGAACCGGACGTGCCCGTCGCTGTTGACGACGTCGAGGTGGCCGTCCCCGTCGAAGTCGCCGCTCGCGAGTGAGAGGCTGCCGACCTCGGTCTCGGCCGTAAGACCGAGCGTGAAGTTGCCGGTGCCGTCTCCCTCGAGAAACGTGACCCCGGGTGCGTCGCGCAGCGACACGACGATATCGGCGTGCGAATCTTCGAGATCGTCGAAGCTTCCGATCACGAAGGGACCTGCGCCGAATGGAACCGCCAGCGTTCCGGTACTCGTGAACGCCCCGGTGCCATCGCCCACGAAGAACTCGAGAAGATCGAACCCCGCAACGACGAGATCGACGACACCGTCTCCCGTCAGATCGCCGGCTTCGAGAATCGACGCGCCGAGTACGGTCGTCAGCATTCCGGCGCTCGTGAATCGACCATCGGATTGTTGCAGGTAAACCTCGATCGCGAGATCGTCGTCGCTCACCGCCGCGAAGTCCGTGCGCCCATCGCCATCGAGATCGGCGAGAACCACGTCTTGCAGCGACTCGACGCTCGCGATCACGGCGTGAGACGTATCGAAGCCACCGTTGCCGTCACCGAGCAGAAGCGACGTACCGGGGATCCCGTACTCGAGAGAGAACACGCCGACGACGAGGTCTTGGTTCCCGTCCCCGTCGAAGTCGGCCGCGACCATGTCGCGCGGGTCCGGTCCGGACGAGTCGTGCGGCGACATCGTGAAGCTCGTCCCGCTCCCGTCGTTGAAGAAGACGGTCACGGTGTTGTGTACCGAGTTGTCGGTGGCGAAATCGATGTCGCCGTCGTTGTCGAAATCGGCCACGACGGCGGCGCTCGTGGTGAAACCGGAATGGTCGATGAACGACGACGACGGGAACGTCCCCGACCCATCCCCCAGGAAGACGACGCTCTCGTCGTTGCCCGTGCAGAGCAGATCGAGATGACCATCACCGTCGAAGTCGGCCACCGCGGGAACCGTCACGGGAGGGTAGAGAACTCCCGCTGCAAAGCCGCCCGCCCCGTCGGACAGATACACGGCGGTACCGCCCTCCGCATAGACGGCGAAGTCGGCGTGCCCGTCCTCGTTGAAGTCCCCATGAGCGAGCGGCCGTACCGTCCCCCACGGAAGAGCTTCTTCGAAGATCTGGACGAGGGTACCGGCGTCGTTTCGATACACGCGGAACTCGTACCGATTCCCGAGCGCGAAGTCCGGATCGCCGTCGGCATCCATGTCGGTCGCCACGAAACTGTGCGTGCGACGATTGACGTCGAGAAGAAGCGTCGGGCCGGAGAACGTTCCGTCACCCGCCCCGTGAAAGATCTCGATCGTCTCGGCCTGCTCCCGCGCGATGAAGACGTCGAGGTGACCGTCCATGTCGAAGTCGGCCGCATCGGCCCATTTCGACGCGTACGTGAAGCCGAGGTTCACGACGTGCGGTGCCCCGAAACCTCCGTGCCCGTCACCGAGCACGACCGAGTACCCGTCCTCCTCCAAGACGAACAGATCGAGGCGACCGTCCTCGTCGAAGTCTTCCGCGACGAGATTCCAGTATGTGCGAATACCCGCATCGAAGGTGTGCGGCCCGCCCAAGTGCATCTGGGCCATCGCGGGGAAAGCGAGCACGAGCGTGTAGACGAGTACGGTTCGGACGAGGCGAACGATCATGACACCTTCCTTTCGGGAGCCGCGGCTCCGGAATCCGATCGGCACGACCCGTCCCCTGACGGTACGGCCGATTGTGCCACTGGCGCCCGAGTTTGTCACGAACGATTCGTGGAGAGCGCGGCCGAGGCCTCTCGTCTCGTGTCGCGGCATCGTCGCGAGGATGACAGAATCTGCCGCATGGACGATCACCAAAGCCAACGAGGCCCCAGGGGAGTGGCACCCGAGACGGTTCGACTCGACGGGTCGCACCTCACGATCTTCGACGTCGTGCGCGCGGCGCGCGACCGGATGCCGGTCGTCCTCGAAGACGAGGTTTGGGAGCGTGTCGAGCGGGGCCGCCGCAAGGTCGTCGATACGCTCGCGGCCGGGGGGCGAGCCTACGGCGTTACGACCGGCGTCGGATCCCAAAAAAGCGCGAGGGTGAAGCCCGAAGACAACGTGGCGTTCAGCCGAGCGCTTCTCGTCGCGCACGCCACGACCGCGAGCCACGTCGAATTGCCTCCGCAGGTCGTTCGTGCCGCGCTCGTCGTGCAGTTGAACGCGTTCGCGACGGGTCGCTCGGGAGTGAGCTCCGACTTGCTGCGCGCGCTCCACCGCCGTCTCATCCGCGACGACCTCCCGCGAGCGAACGCCGGCGCATCCGTCGGTGCCTCGGACCTCGTGCCACTCGCCCAAATGGCGCTGCCCTTGAT
>JAUIME010000062.1 GCA_030433195.1 bacterium | reverse complement strand
GGCCCTGCACGAAGAACTCGCGGACGCCGAGGGCTCGGGGGTTGTCGACGGCGATGATCGTCGGGGCCGGGAGCGTGGCGGTCGTCGGTTCGCCGAGCACCCCCTGAGGATCGTCGAGGGTGATCCACCGCGCGAGGCTGTGGAGCGCTCCGCGCGAGATCGGGGTGGGCATGCAGGTCGTTCCGATGCCTTGCGGGAGGATTTCGACCGTGGCGTGGCGCGCGTTGCCGGCCCACAGGTAGAGCGCGTAGTCGGCCGTGCCGCCGTTCTTCTTGATGGCGGGAGGCGCGGTCACTTCGATCTGGAGCGGCTGGCCATCGAGGACGCTCACGCGGCGATCGGCACCGCGGCCGCTCGATCCGTTGACACGAACGACGGCGATCCCGGCGTGCGCGTTCTGGCCGATACGCAGGCCGTCGCGCCCGTTGACGTTGCCGCGTCGGCAATCGACGGAGGCGAGCCCTTCGTTGCGCATCACGAAGAGTTCGTCGGCGACGCCGTTGGTCACGGCGAGGTCGATCCGCCCGTCGTTGTCGAAGTCGCCCGCGGCGAGGCTGCGCGGTTCCATGCGCGCGCCGAGTCGACGCGTCTCTTCGAAGTGTCCCGTGCCGTCCCCGCGCAGCAGCGAGATGCTGTCCGCGCGGTAATTCGTCACCGCGATGTCGACGTTGCCATCGGCGTCGTAGTCGGCGATCGCGAAGTACTTCGGCGTGCGACCCGTGGGGATCTCGTGGCTCGGGGCGATCGTGTCGATGTCGCCGCCGCGCACGAGCACGAGCGCCTTGGAGAAGAACTTCGAGACGAGCAGGTCGTCGATGCCGTCACGGTCGAGGTCGGCGATCGCGGCGGCCCACACGGCGTCGTCGAACTCGAGGTCGAGCGTCTGCAGAATGCCGCCCGTGCCGTCTCCGAACACGATCGTCGCCGAGCGGTCGAGGTAGTTCGTGACCGCGACGTCGACGAAACCGTCGGCGTTGAGATCGCCCGACGCGATGAGCGCCGGCGAGTTGCCGACCGCGATCGAGCCCGCCGGCTCGAAGGTCCCGTCGCCGTTGCCCGTGAGCAACGAGATGTCGTCGCTGGCGTTGTTCGCCGAGGCGATGTCGAGGTGGCCGTCGTTGTCGAAATCGGCCGCGGTCATGCCGCGCGGCTCGCGTCCGACGGGGAACGCGCCATGGAAGGCGAAGTCGCCCTTGCCCGTCCCGCGCAGGATCGTGATCGTGTCGCTGAAGCGGTTGGACACCGCGAGGTCGAGGACACCGTCCTCGTCGAAGTCGCGGCTGATGAGCGTGCGGGCCCCCGGGCCACCCGGGAACACGCGGCGATCGCCGAAACCGCCCTTTCCGTCACCCAGGAGCACGACGACGTTGTCGCTGAACTTGTTCGACACCGCGAGGTCGAGCTTGCCGTCGCCGTCGAAGTCGGCCGTGATCGCGGTGTGGGGGTTGTCTTCCATCGGGTAGCGGTCGGGGACGACGAAGCTGCCGTCGCCGTTGCCGAAGACCACGAAAACGTTGGCCGCCTCGTACTGCGCGACCGCGAAGTCGGCGTGACCGTCGAGGTCGAAGTCGCCCGATTCGATCGCGACCGGCTGTTCTCCGACGCCGACCGTGTCGACCATCCCGAAGCTTCCGTCACCGAGGCCGATCAGGATCGTGACCGAGTCGTCGCCGGCGCTCGCTGCGGCGAGGTCGAGGGAGCCGTCCCCGTCGAAGTCGGCGACCGTGAGGCCGGTCGTCTCCGCACCCGTCTCGTAGTGAAGCGGCGACGCGAAGCCGCCCGCTTCTTCGGCGCGGAACACCGAGATCGATCCGGCGCCACGACGCGCGACCGCGAAGTCGAGCCGTCCGTTACCGTCGAAGTCGCCCGTGACGATCGCGTCGGGCGTGCCGTCGATCGCGATCGCGAGCTCGCTCACGAAGGCGCCGTTGCCGTCGCCGGCGAGGCACGCGACCTGGCCCGCTTCGGCGATGGAGACCAGCAGATCGAGCGCGCCGTCGCCGTTGAAGTCACCGGCCGCGACCGCTTGCGCAGAAGAACCGACGGCTCGCCTCGTGACGCGCGGGAAGCGCCCCGATCCGTCACCGAGAAGCACGTGGATCTCGCCGCTGCGATAGCTCGCGACCGCGACGTCGATGATCGCGTCACCGTCGAAGTCGCCCGCCACGAGCGACGAGGGGCTGTCGCCAACGGGAATGATGCGCGGCACCGGCGCGAAGCCGCCCTGGCCGTCGCCGAGATGGATGTCGATGCGATCGGATCGGAAGCACGCGACGATGACGTCGAGCCGATGGTCGCCGTTCACGTCCGCGAGGATCGCGTCGGACGGCCCGCGTCCGACGTCGATCGTGCTCGCCGCTTCGAAGCCGCCCTGCGGACGACCGATGAGTACGCTCAACGTGTCGTCTTCGTGGTTCGCGACGACCGCGTCCGCGATGCCGTCTCCGTCGACGTCACCGGTGGCGAGGCTCATCGCCCCCGCGCCCGCTTCGAAGCTCTGCGCGCTCCGAAAATCGACCTGTGCGAACGCCGTCGACGAAGCGATGACGACAGCGGCGAAGAGCGCGACGCGGCGCAATGGAAGCGCGAGGAGCATGGGGCGGACTCCGGAAAGAGATGCGGACCTGAGGATCTCCCTTGACGCACGACGAACGCGGCGGACGCATCCGGATCCGCTGTGGGAATCCCCGCCCGGCCGAGTGGTGGATTCTCGCCGCACGCCCCGACTTCGTCAAGACCCGAGGCGGCCGGGAAGCCATTCAAGAGGGGGGATTCGGTCGTGCTCAGGGAAGGGAGGTGGTGGCGTCGAGGTCGCGCCTTTGGAAAGAATCAGGCAGGGTGGGGTAACCCTGCCTGACCGCCGGTCTGATCGCAATATCCCGTGATACCGCGCTGTGCCCGGCCTTGGTTCCGTACGCATTCCGCTTGTGAATCGTTCAGCACCCGCAAAACCCCGCACCAGCTCGCGGTCTCTATCCGCGTACCGGCGTTTGCGGCTAGTCTCCGTATCGAAACCCGCAGAGGACCCGTTGCGTGACGCACTCGGGTGCCGCGGGCGTTCCTCCTTGCGTGGGCTCGCGCTCGGCCCCTCCGTGGCGGCGCTCGACGTCACGCCAATGGCGTCGAGTCGGACCGGCTGGGGCCAGCGAGACGAGGGTCTCCGGACGCGGATGTCCGCGTCGTCTCCGGTAACTCCGTGATCGTGAAGGTTTTTCCTGTGACCGCCGCTTGCGACGATGGTGCTCCCTCTCCGAAAACGACTGTAACCGATCCCTCGTAGGTGTGCAATCCCGAAGAAGGCCCCGGCGGCCGAGCCGTCCGGGGCCTCGCATGCAATCGTGAGGGATTCAGGGGTTTCAGTCGCGGATAAGGACTTTCTGCTCGTCGGAATTGGCGCGGAGCTCGGGGGCGTACATGCCCGATGCGACGGCCGGCAGGGCGCTGAATCGGCCCGGGATCTCGGCGCGGACGCGATAGGCCACGCTGTGCCGGCCGCGCGGCAGCTCGCGCACGAAGAACGCCACGCGATCGTCGCGATACTCGACGTAGGCGCCGAGCGAATTGCCGTCGTAGCCGCTTCGCAGCGACACGGCCTCGAAGCCCGCGGGCTTGCGATCTTCGAACAGCAAGTACTCGTAGTCGTTCTTGCTCTCGATCACGAGCTCGACCTCGACGAGGTCGCCGCTCTCGAGCTCGGCGAAGTCGACGATCGGCTCGCGCCGGTACTGTTCGACGCGGTTCGTCGTGGCTTGGCCGCGGGATCCTTCGACGGCGACCTCGTCGTCGTCGCGGACGAGCTTGTACATCGTGCGCTCCACGCGAACCTCGAGGCCCGCGGCCGTGATGGGATCTTCGAGCGTGAAGTTCGTGAGGTATGCGTTGTAGTAGAGCGGGCCGCGCCCGCTCTTGCGCAGCTCGACGACGTGGTTGCCGGTCGCGAGCGCGTCGCCCGTCAACACGAGCGTCGAGTCGAACGTGAACAGGTTCTCCGACGTGATGTGCACGGTCTTGCGGACTTCGCCGTCGACGAGGACCTCGACCGTCAGATCGGGATCGAACTCGTCGCTCGCGCGCATGTAGTCGGCGAGCGCTTCGATGACGAGCGCGGTGTCGCGCGTCGAGTTCCAGTACGTGCCGCCGCGGCGGTTGTTGACGAGGTACTTCGCGAGGCGCGACGCGACCTCGCCCTTCGGCTCGACCTTCGCGAGCAGCTTCAGATACCACGCGTTCGCTTCGATCTCGCTGCCGTACCAGTACCAACGGTAGCCCGGATCGGTGCGCAGCCACGCGGTCTGGTTCTCGTCGTCTTGTTCGAGACGCTGCTCGAGGTTACGGAGCACCATCGCGAGGCGATCTTTCGGGCCCGTCTCGGAGAGGACGAGCGCGAGCAACACGTTCGCATAGGTGCCGAGCTCGATGCGGTCGCGGTACAAGAACTCGCGCATCGCGGCGTCGCCGCGTCCGCCTTCGACGAGCACGGCGTGGACGAACGCATCGCGCGCCGTGGCGCGATCGCGGTACGGGCGCGTCTTGCTCGCGGCGTTCTCGAGCTTGCGGATCTCTTCTCTTTCGTAGCGCGCGAGCCAAGCGAGGCCGCGATCGATCACGCCGGGCACGATGGCCACGTCGTTGCGCGCGGCGAGCTGCAGCCCGTGCACGACGACGGCCGTCGTGTGCGGCCACGACCGTTCGCCATAGCCCGAGAACCAGCCCCAGCCGCCGTCCGCGTTTTGCATCTCGGTGAGGTCGGCGACGCCTTGCTTCACCATCGCGACCACCTCGGCTTCGTCGAACACCGGGTTGTGGTCGTCGTTGCGGCGCCATCGTTGGGCGCGCTCGCCGGGATCGCCGAGCTCTTGCGCGTTGAGGTTGGTGCGCTTGTCACGGATCGCCGCGAGGTCGAGGTTCATGTCGAGCAGGATCTTTTGCACCACGACGGTCGGGACGAAGCGGTTGAGCGTCTGCTCGGTGCAGCCGTACGGATACGAGACGAGGTAGGGCAGCGCGTCGACCATCGCGCCCGCCAGCGTCGGCGACCAGCGCACTTCGAGGCGCGTCTGCTCAGGGCGACGCTCCGACGGAACGCGCACCGTGACGCTGCCCGATTCGTCCTCGGGACGCAGGGCACCCGCCCACGACTCGGTCTTCTCCATGCCGTGGACCTTCACGGGGAACTTCATCTGCATCGCGTCCGACTCTTCGTCGGTGAGCGCGGACATGCGGATCGTCACTTCGCCTTCGCGCACCGCGCGCACGC
Organism: bacterium; assembly: GCA_030433195.1. Taxonomy (GTDB): domain Bacteria; phylum Planctomycetota; class JACOTG01; order JACOTG01; family JAUIME01; genus JAUIME01. The sequence continues at coordinate 7,741 of JAUIME010000062.1, read as the reverse complement.
GCCAGTCGACGCGCGCTTCGCCGTCCGCGTCGACCGTGACGCGGACTTCGGTGTCGCTGAGGGGTTCGAGGCAATCGCCTTCGAGCTCGAGGCGCGCGCGCACGTCCTTCGCGGTCGCGAGGTAGTTGTGGATGTTCGCCGAGAGGATGACCTCGTCCTTCTCGACGAAGAAGCGCGGCGCCTGCAAGCGCAGCAGCAGGTTCTTGGTCGTGACCACACGCGCGGTGCCTTCGCCGACGCGCGTTCCGGATCCGAGTCCCCACGCGCGCACCATCCACGTCGTGAGGTTCTCGGGCATGTCGAGCGAAACCTCGGCGCGCCCTTCGGCGTCGGTCGTGAGCGACGCGACCCAAAGCGCGGTGTCGGCGAACGACTCGCGAACGGTCGGCTCGACGAGCGTCTCGTCGGTGCCGCCGCCATCGCCCGTGCCGTCGCCTTGATCGTAGTCGGAGAGCGCCTGCAGTTCTTCGGATTCGGAGTAGCCGAGGGATCGTGTCGCGGCCGCTTCGGCGGCCAAGCCGGGGGCGCTCCGGGCGGCGGCGCCTTTGCGAAGACTGCCGGCGGAGTCGGCCGCCCATGTGTCGTCGCCCCGTTTGCTCCCGAACGAACCGCCGAACGCGCCGATGTCCGACATCGCCTCGCCCTTCGGGAGGTTGCCTGCACGTTGTTGAAGGTTCGACGTCTCGCCCGGATAGTGGTTTCGTCGCCACTTCCAGAAGTGTTCGCGGATGTCGGGGACGTCAGAGCCGCCCGCGATCGCTTCGAGCGCGCGGTCGTAGATCGCGACGACGGTCGTACCGACGAACGGTTCGCCGTCGGCGTCGGTCAAGCGCACCTTCACGGAGGCCGGTGCGCCGGGAGCGTACTCGGTTGCGTCAGGCTCGACCTCGAGGCCGAGCACGCGGCTTTCGGGTGGCACGACGATCTCGCGCATCGCGCGATGAATGCGGCCGTCGAAGACGGTCAGCGCTTCGACGAAAAAGTTCGGCATGTCACCGCGCTCGACGACGATCTCGTGCGTGGTCGTCTTGCCGCGAAGCCGCAGCACCTCCGGCTCGAGGTACGAACCGTTGACGGGCCGCACGAAGAGCAGCACGGTGCTGTCGATGCGGTTCGTGTTGATGACGAGTCGGACGGTTTCACCGGGCGCGTACTCGGCACGCTCGGGAATGAGTTCGATCGCGTCGAAGCGGAAGTCCGCGCCGTCGAAGCCTTCCCCGAGAACGAGAACGAGGACGGCGCCTTCGACCGAGCGGTCGGCGTCGTCGGTGACCGTGTAGGCGATTCGGTACTGACCGGCTTGCGCGGCGGTGAGCGACAAACGTGCTTCGCCTTCGGCATCCGTCGGCAGTTCGTAGCGTTCGATCTCGGTTTCCACGGGCGCGCCGTTCTCGTCGTAGCGAATCGACAGCAGCTTCGCGACGCCGCTCCCCTCGATCGGCTTGCCGTCGATGGTCTGCGCGCGGAACGTCGCTTCGATCGTGTCGCCGGCGCGGTAGAAGCCGCGGTCGACCCACGCGTAGACGCGGAACGGTTCGCGCGTGGCGCTTACGCTGCCGGTGCCGACGACCGTGCGTCGCGATCGGTCGACGACTTCGGCCGTGATGCGGTACTCGTGATCGCGATCGCCGTAGAGCGCTTTGGCGAGTGCGGTGTCGATCTCGACTTCGACGGTGCCGTCCGGACCGAGCTCGACCTCGTTCTCGATGACGAGTTCGGGAGGATCGGGCGACCAGTTCCACCAAACCGGAATCGGCGCGAGGCAGCCCCACGATTCGAATCCCGGATACCACGTGCGGTCGGTGCCGAGCCAGCCGTAGCCGCGGCCGTAGAGCCAGTCCCAGCGGCCGATCGGATACCACGTGTGCGAACGCGTCGAGCGATGGACCTTGTAGTGCACGGTCCCTTCGGTGACGGGCGCGCCGAAGTAGTAGCGCGCGCGGATCGTCGCGGTCAGCGTGTCGCCGAGCGCGACGGCTTCGTCGGGCGCATCGACCGTCACCTCGTACTCGGGCTTCTTGTACTCCTCGACGCGGAACGAGTCGGATCCGCAGCCCTGCACCTCGATGCGATAGCGTCCGAGCTTCGCGTCGGCGGCGAGCGTGAAGTCACCCGCGAAGCCACCGTAGTCGTCGGCGCGCAGCTTCGTCTCGAAGATCGCCTCGCCCATCGGATCGTGGATCTTCACGACGAACTCGCGGCCCGCGGCTTCGGAGATCGCGTTCGGATCGGCGTCGTAGCGGGCGCGCGCGTACCAGTGCTTGAACTGGACCACGTCACCGGGTCGGTAGACGGGGCGGTCCGTCATCGTGAAGAGCTTCATCTGATCGTAGCGCGCGTCGCGTGAGCTGCCGCCCCAGATGCGATCGAAGCCGAGGAACGCCATGTGACCGCTCTCGCTCGTCGCATGGGCGAGCCACTGGAAGTCTCGCGACTCGTTGTCGACGTCGAGGACGACCATGCCGTCACGACTCGTGAACTCGGCGAAGTTGCGCGTTTCGAGCACGGGGCGCTTGCGACCCTCGACGCGTTGGAAGCGATAGCCGAACATCTCGAGCGTCGCGCGTTCGAGCGGCGCGCCCGTGACCGCGTCGGCAACGTAGTGGAGCGACTTGCCCGGCATCCGCTTGCGAACGATCGCGGTGTCGGCCATCCAGAGCAGGATCGACGTGGTGTTGCCGTCGGCCATCGCGGCCGTGATGAGGTAGGCGCCCGCATCGCGAAGCGGAGCTTGGATCGTGATGGTGCGGTCGAAGTGATCGGGGCGCGGCTCGAGATCGAGAGTCCACTCGGCGACCGTTTGCCCGACGTACTTGCGCTCGTTGTCGCGCACGATGCGCCATCCCAGGTTGCCGATGTTGAGGAGCTGCGAGTCGACTTGCGATGGGCGGCTCTTCAGGTGGTCTTTGATGTCACGCAGCAGGCGATCGACGTCGATTCTCTTCGCCGTGAGATCGACGCTCGTGGCGTTGCGGAATCGGAAATCGATCGAGGCCGCGCCGCGCGCGGGTTGTGTACCGGCCGCGAGGAATCGGCCCCAGTTGCCCGTGATCTGTTCGTAGCGCTTTCGCTTTCGCTTCTGGCGATCGTCGCCGAAGCGCTCGATGCTCTCGATCCAGACGGCGGCCGCCTTCGGGTACTGCATGCGGTTCTCGAAGATCTGTGCGAGACGCTCGATCGAGTCGTCGGCGAACGGGTCGTTCTGCCGATCGGCGACGGCGCGGAACGTCGCGATGAAGCGGTAGTCTTCGGGAAGCTCGAAGCGGTGGATGCCGCTGGCCAAGAGCGCGATCGTCTCGTCGTCGCCGAGGCTCGGGAAGGCGTACGGGCCGGCCGAGTCGGTATCGTCGTCGCGCGAAATCGAGTCGAGGCGCCCGGAGCACGTCTGCACGCCGAACTGCCCCCACGCGAACTCGGCGAGGTCGAACTGCGCGCGGCCTCGCGAGGAGGGCAGGGCCGTCGCGGCCTGCTCGAGGCACCATCGCCAGCGCTCGCCGTCGCTCGCCGCGCTCTCGAACGACGCGGGAAGCTCGTGGAAGACGGGGTTGCCGTCGGCATCGACGGGGGCGCCGCGGTCGCTCCATCCGTGCGAGTATCCGGGGCGGATCTCGGGGAGCTCTTCGACGTCGGTCAAGAGCTGCAGGCGCCACGCGGGCACCCATCCCGAGCCGTTCCAGCTTCGCGCGGCGTGGAACCAGTACTCGGAGCGCTCGCCGTCCGATGCCGTGGGGTCGACCGCAAGGAGGCGCCGGACGTCTTCGAGGAGCTGCAGCGCGCGACGGCGATCGTGCTCCTGCGAGTTCGCGTACTCGCCGCCGCGTCCGCCGGAGCGTCGTCGCCCGCGCTCGAACTCGCCCGCGACGATGTAGCCGTAGTGCGGCAGGGTCTCGTAGTGAGTCGCGGCGCGCTCGAGGAGCCGCCAGTTCGTAGAATGCGCGGCGATGGATGCTTTGAGGAGCTCGTCGACTTCCGATTCGAGGCCGAGCTGCTGCAGGCAGGTGACGGCATTCGTGAGATCGTCGGCGACGGCGTCGCGCGACGTGTTCGCGTCGGTCGCGAGCGCGCGGAAGAGCTCGAGCGCGTCCTTCGCGTTGCCGTTCTGGAGATCGCGGAGCGCGGTCTTGCGGCGGTCGGCTTCGGAGCTTTCCTCGCTCGTGGACATCGCGACGATCGGGGCGCCGACGGCCAGCGTCATGGCGCCGAGCAGCGCGATCGAAATCAGACAGGAAGACGGTCTCATCATTCGCCTTTCGTTCGAGAATCGGTTCGATCCCGGGAGATCGGGGATGCCGCGCCGCGGACACCGGGGCCGCGCGCCGCGCCGGGAGCAGCGTACCTCAATCGGCAAGGGGCTCGCGCGGGGAGAGCCTCGCCGCGCCCGGACGGGGCCTTCGGACGCTCCGCAGCCGGCCGGGTTCCCGAGTTGCGCGATTTTTCACCGGCCCGCGGGCCGAGACGGGAGGACGCGATGATCGTCACACCGCAGCGCGACCGCGCGAACCTGCGTGCGGCCATCGGGATCGCCGGAATCGCCGCGCTCGTGGTGTTCGCGGTGCTGTGGCGCGTCGGCCTCGGAGAGACCGGTCCGTGGATCGCGGGCTTCGCGAGCGCGGTCGCGGCCAGCGGGGCGTTCTATCAGGTCCGCCGGTCGACTCGTCGACGCCTCCGGCTCCAGCAGCGCCCGCTCTCGCCCGAGCGGACCGCCATTCTCGAGCGGCGCGTCGTCTACTACGCCGCGCTCGACGAGGCCGAGCGCGAGCGGTTCCGCAAAATGGTGCAGGTGTTCCTCGGCGAGGTCCGCATCACGGGTATCCGCACCGACGTCGACGAAGTAACACGGATGCTCGTCGCGGCGAGCGCGGTGGTCCCCGTCTTCGGATTCCCGCATTGGGAGTACGAGCGCCTCGGCGAGGTGCTGATCTACCCCGGCTCGTTCAGCCAGGATTACGAGACCGAGGGGGCGCACGCCGATCGTTCGATTCTGGGGATGGTCGGCGCCGCGCACCTTCGTGGCGTGATGATCCTCTCGAAGCCCGACCTCTTGCGGGGCTTCGACGATCCGAACGACAAGCGCAACGTCGGGATCCACGAGTTCGTGCATCTCGTCGACGCGGCCGACGGCAGCTTCGACGGGGTCCCGCCGGGGCTCCGCGCGGCGATCGCGCCGTGGCGCGAGGAGGTGCGGTCGATGCTCGCCGAGAACGCTTCCGACGACATCGATCCCTACGCGTTCACGAAAGAGGTGGAGTTCTTCGCGGTGCTCAGCGAGTACTTCTTCGAAGCGCCCGACGTGCTCGCGCGCAAGCACCCCGACGTGTACGCGTCGCTGCAGAGCTTGTTTCGCCAGGACATGCGCTCGCGGCTCGCGAAGGCCAAGCGCGGCTGGAAGGGCTGGCGACGCCGCAAGGTCGGACGCAACGCGCCATGTCCGTGCGGAAGTGGTGAGAAGTACAAGAAGTGCTGCCTCGCGAAGAGTCGCGCTCGATCGTGATCGGTCCGACTCGCGCGACACTCGGTCAGCGCGAGCCGTCGTCCTCGCCGCCGCCGGTTTCGGTGGCGCCCGCTTCGGATGCGTCGGTCTTGCCGTCGTTCGGCTTTGCGGAGGCCGGGTCGAACGTGCCGCCGACCGCCTCGAGGGCGCGGCGAGTCCGATCGCGCAGGTCCGTGAGACGCGGGTCCGAGCCCGATTCGGGGAGCGTCGCGACGAGCGCGCGGACGAGCGCGTCGAGGGCGTCGGGACGCAAGTCGGCGACCGGCGCGGGGCCCTTCGAGACGCGGAACGTGTCGACGGTTTCGCCTTCGATCGCGAGGTAGAACTGCTCGTGATCGCATCCGGCCTCGCCCCAGAGTCGACGGTCTTCGACGGCCGTCGCGGCGGCGAGGGCGAGTTTCAGGAGCTTGGCGGTCGTGCCCTTCTCGAGCTCGACGCGCGCGGGATTGCCGGTTCCCACGAGCAGGAGGTCGTCGGCGTTCCAGCGCAGCCAGATCTCGCCGCGGCGGCACGAGCGAATCTCGAGGCCGAGCCGATTGCCAGCGATGTCCGTGCCGGCGCGCGCGACGTTCGAGATCGGCGGCGCGTTCTTGTTCGTGAGCTCTTCGATCTTGGCGCGGATCTTCGCGATCGCGGCGCGGTTGCCGGGCGTGTCGGGAGCGTCGCCGGGCTCGTAGCCGAAGCGGTCGCCGAGGCGATCCTCGAGCGCGCGTGCCGATTCGTAGCGCGCGCGGCGCCCGGTTTCCGTGTAGAAGAAGCGATCGGTTCGGTGCAGGTCCTCGACGAGCCACAGTAGAGCCTTGCGATGGTCGAAGCCGTCGAGCGCGACGGCGGCGGCGCGTCGGACACGGTCGTTCGGGTCGTCGAGGAGTTGGCGTACGTGGCCGCGCGCGGAGTCGATCTTCAGCTTGACTACGGCCTCGATCGCGGCGACACGCACCGCGCCGATCGGATCGGCGAGGCGTTCGACGAAGCGCTCCGACTCGTCCTTCTCGGGAGCGTGCGCGAGCGAGCGCAGCCCCGCAGGGCGCCACGGGAAATCGGGATCGCCGACCGCCTCCCAGAGCTTCGCGCGCAGTTTCGCGTTGCCGAGCTCGCCGAGGATCTCGACGACTTCGGGCGCGAGGTTCGCCATGTCGCGTGGGGTTTCGCCGCACTCGCGGAGGAGTCGGGGAACGGCCGCGTTTCCGAGCGCGCGCAAGCGGGCGGCTGCCTGGGGGCGGATCGCAGGGTTCTTCGAATGCGATGCCGCGAGGTAGCGTGTGATCTCCGCGTCGAGGTCGGCCGCCGACTTCGCGGTGTCGGAATCGTCCGCGCGAGCGGCGTCGACGGCGACGCTCGTGAATGCGGCGATCGCGAGCCACGTGAGGAGCACGACACCGCGTCGTGCGACGGCATCGAGCGGGTTCGCGAAGGATCGTCGAAGCTTCACGACGTGATGCGGCCTTCGAGCTGGAAGATGCTCACGAGGAAACCGTCTTCTTCGACTTCCTTGACCGTGAACGTGCCTTCGACCGTGAGTCGGCCCGGTCGGTAGCCCGTCACTTGCGACGTAAGCGAGACGTCGATGAAGTGGTTCAGTTCGACCTCGCCGTCGCAAGCGCACGACGCCGACATCAGGAAGAACTGGCGCGTGTTCTCGGGCGTGTACGTATCCATGTAGCCTTCGATCGTGACCGTCTTGCCGTCGAGCTTGCGGATGTTCGCGGGGATCGGCTTGCCGCGCACGTACTCGAAGTCCATGAGCTCGTCGAAGTCGATCGTGTCGGCGCGGAACGCGGCGTCGGTAGAGGGCGCGGCCGCGCGCGGCTCGGCGGCGATCGCCGAAAAGCCGGCGAACATGCAAAGACCGAGGAACGAGAGCACGGCGAGTTTCGTACGGTTCGTCATCGCAGTCGAGTTCAGGGTCGGTGTCATGGCGTTTGGATTCGATTCGGTCGAAGGGGTTCTCGGTGCCCTCGCGCGGCGCGCCGAGGCGATCCGAGAACTCCGAGAATGGTATCAGGAAACCCACCGTGCCGCACGGAATCGAGTCCTCCGAGGCGTCACGGACGCGAATCTCGCCTCGAAACGCGGTTTCGGGGCGCGACTCCAAGAAATCTTCGGCGCGCTCCCGGCGAGACTGAACCGCGTTCTCGAGGGCGCGAGCGGGGGTCCCTTCGGGCGCCGAGCGAGAGGCATCGGACATGGCATTGGTCGACGTACGAGGGCTGCGAAAGGCGTACGCGTCTCCCGGCAGCGAAGTTCCGT
>JAUIME010000820.1 GCA_030433195.1 bacterium | reverse complement strand
CGTTCATCGCGTATCTGGACGCACGCTTCGTCGGCGAGGCCGCGAACGCGAAGGCGACGTACCCGCTGCTCGCCTCGATGAACGGACTCGTCCAGTCGGACGACATTCCACCGAGCGCGTACGACTTCTGGGATTCGTTTCCGCTACTCGACGATCGTGCCGCCGTTCAAAGTCCGGCGTACCGACAGGCACTCGACAGTTCGATCGAGCATCGAGCCGCCGCGCGGATGCGGTCGACCGGGGTCGATCCGAAGTCGGATCGTGACGCATGGCTTCGCGAGCACCTGATCGTCCAGCGACAAATGCTGAAGAACCATCCCGAGACCGACGAACTCCTGTTCGCTTGCAAGATCGATTTCATGATCCAGTATGCGTCCGCCGCGACGACGTCGGGAGCGCTCGCCGACTTTCGCTCCCGCTTTCCGCAGTCCCGGTATCTCGGCCACCTCGAATCACTCTTCGCGAAGACGATGCACGTCGACGTCGCCGCCATCGACGAACGGGTCGCGTTCCTCGACGTGGATGGAAGACGGCGCAAGCTCGCCGACCTGAGAGGTCGGGTCGTCTACATCGACTTCTGGGGCGCTTGGTGTCGTGCGTGCCTCGTTCAAGTCCCAGACCTCGAAGAGCTCTTCGCAAAGCTGACCGACGAAGAGGTCGTCGTTCTGGGGGTCAACATGCTCGACGATCGCGCGACGTGGCGAGCCACCGTCGAGTCGAAGAGCCTCCCCGGCGAGCAATGGAAACCGGCGTCGAACGAAGACGAAGCGACACTCACCGAGCTCGTTCGCTTGCGTGCGTACCCTCGCTTCCTGCTGCTCGATCGCGAGGGCAGGGTCGTCTCCGCGACCGCGCCCCCACCCGCAGACGCCGAACCCGCGATCCGCGCGGCGCTCGATCGCGACCGGTGACCCTGCGGTTCGTCTGACTCAGTCCGGAGATACGCTCGAGGCTACAGCTGCTTCTCGCCTTGTTCGTCTTCGGCGCCCACGGCTTGCGGCTCTGCCTTCGGGGCGTGCTCCGCGAGGAACGCCTTCGCTTTGGCGAGGAACTGCGGGTTCGACATGGCGGACATGTGGTCGGCGTTCTCGAGGACGACGATCTCGACGTTCTTCATGACGCCGTCGAGGGCGTCGACGCCGGTCTTGAGCGGATCGCGGCCGCCGATGATGAGGAGCGTCGGTACTTCGTTCGCACGGAGTTGTTTCTCGGTGACCGTGAGCCCCTTCCAGCCGCGAACGACGGCGGCGAGAGCCTTGGTGTCGTTCATCGCTTGGAGGAGTCCGTCGATGCGCGCCGTGCCTTCGGCCGTCGGTGCCGGCTCGCCTTCGGGCGTGAGGCCGCGGAAGAGCGGGCCGAAGCCGCGGCCCTCTTCGAGCGACGTCGCGAGCTCACGCGTGAACTCGTTGTCGGCGGTGTCGGGGTGGTTCCATCCGAAGCCGGCGGGGACGGCGGCGATGACGCGATCGGGATGCTCGGTGATCACGTCGAGCGTGATCATGCCGCCCATCGAGTAGCCCATCACGAGCGCCTTGTCGATGTCGAGGTGATCGAGCAAGCGCACGACGTCGTCGGACATCTCCTTGCCGTACTTCTCGACATCGTGCGGCTTGCCGCTCTTGCCGTGGCCGCGGCAGTCGAGCGCGAGCACGCGATAGTCGGTGGCGAATGCGCGCACGACGCCGCCCATGACCCATTGAACGTCGGCGCTGCCGGCGAAACCGTGGATGAGAACGAGCGCAGGCCCCTCGCCTTCGTCGATGTAGCGGATCTTCGTTCCGTTCGAGTCGAAGGTCGCTTCAGCGGCGACCGCGGAGAGCGGTAGCGCGACGGCGACGAAGAACGCCGCGAGAGCGACGAGGGCGGGCGCGATCGGAACTGCGCGGTGGATGAGGCGTCGGCGAGCGGGGAGGTGCAGAGCGGGCGTTGCGGTCGATTGCGGTCGCATGATGTCCTCGCGAGATCGTCCTGGGCGTCGTCATCGAATGGCGGTTCGCGGACGATTCTACCAGGCGAGCGAGGGCGCGTGGGCGATCAGCCGAGCGAGGCGCGGACGGCTTCGGCGAGCTGAAGGATCGGCGTCGGCCAGAAGAAGAACGCGACGGTGCCGAGCGCGGTCGCCGAGAAGGCGGCGACGATGGGCCAAGGTGCTTCGCCGTGCGGGTGCGCTTCGGCGTCTTCGGGCAACGGCTTGAAGAACGCGCGGTAGACGATCGGCAGGAAGTAGCCCGCGTTCAAGAACGTCGACAAGATGATGACGACGAAGGCGAAGCTCTCTTCCACGCGCCAGCCGGTGCCGAGCTGCCATGCTTCGTTGGCGCCGCCGAGCAGGAACCACTTGCTTACGAAGCCCGCGGCGATCGGCAGGCCGATCATCGAGAACGTGCCGATCGTGAAGGCGCCCATC
>JAUIME010000061.1 GCA_030433195.1 bacterium | reverse complement strand
TCCAATACTCGTTCGTCGGTGTGACCGACTCGTTCGAATTCTTCGTGCGAGGCGGGGACGACCAGAACGGCGACCGCATCTTCAAGGTCGAGGTGCTACCGCCGCCGCGCGTCGAGTCGCTCACGTTCGAGTGCAGCTATCCGCCCTACACGGGCATGCCGCCCGCGACGTTCGAAGGCGGAAATCTCGAAGTGCCGGTCGGTACGTCGATCGAGGCGACGATCGTCGCGAACCTGCCGATCGACCGCGCGTTCCTCGCGCTCGACCAAGAAGACGGCATCCCGCTGGAACGCATCGACGACCGACGCTTCCGGACGACGATCCTCGTCGACGGAGATCGCCTCGTGTCGTTCCCGCTCTTTGCGGAGAACGGCCTGCGCAACACGCGGCCAATGCGCGTACGACTGCGCGCGACGCCCGACCTGCCGCCGCGCCTGCAGCTCTTCGGCGTGGCCGGCCTCGACTTCGACGCAACGCCGCAGGCCGCGTTGCCGATCCGCGTGATCACGACCGACGACTACGGCGTCTCGAACGTACGACTGCTCGCCGCCGCGGGACGCGACATGCCGCCCGTCGAAATCGCGCTCGGGCCGGGCGCGCACATCCCCGCGAATCCCAACACCGCGCCGAGCGACGCGGAGTTTCCGATCACCGATCGCGTCCTGACCGTCGCGCTGCTCGACCTCGAGTCGCTGCTGTTCGGTGATCCGCCCGCGGCGCTCGAGCCGGGCGACGTGCTGCACTACGAACTGCACGCGGCCGACACGCACACCGATCCCGACGGCACGCCGATGCCCCAGGTCAAGGAGACCGAGCCGTTCCGCGTGCACATCGTCAAGCAGTCCGAGCTCGAACGCAAACTCAACGATTGGCAAGTCCGCCTGAAGAGCCGCCTGCAACAGGCGCGCTCGACGCAGGAGTCGATCCGCAACGAGCTTCGCGAGCTGCAGGAGTTCGACACGGGCGCGGACGACCTCTCGTCCGCCGACTCGCAGTCGATCCTCGACGCCGAGATCGACCAGAACCGGATCACGAACGAAACCCAGCAGGTCGGACGCGACTTCCGACAGATCTTCAACACGTATCTCTACAACCGGATCGAGAACTCGCCGCTGACCGCGAAGCTCATCGCGAGTCTGCAGGATTCGGCGCGCGACATCGAGCTCGAGGAGGTCGAGCGCTATCGAGCCTTGTTCGCGCGCGTCTCGGACGGCGAGCGGCAGAAGTCCGACATCCTCGGCAAGCAGTTGACGATGATCGAGATCGCGCTGGCGATCTGCGAGGACCTCTCGCCCAACGCCACCGAGTACCTCACGGCGGCGCGCAAAGCCGACGAAGGCGAAGAACGCAAGCGACTGGTCGCGACCGCGCTCGAACGTCAGGACGAGATTCTCGCCCAGCTCGCGATCCTCCTCGACAAGATGGAAGAGTGGGAGGATTTCCAGGAGGTCTTGCAAGAGACCAAGGACCTCCTCGAGCTGCAGAAATCGGTGCGCAACCGCACGCTTCGCGAGCTCGAAGCAGAGCGCGAGAAGCGCGGCGACGACGGCCAGAAGTAAGGGCTCACGAACGACCTCGAGAGAATGGCCCACGGGAGCGGCCCGACCGTCGTATAATCGGGAAAGGCCCCTCTCGCGCCTGTTTGGGAAGGAGTGACATCCGATGGTGACGCCCTCCACGATAAACGACAACGCGCTAAACGACGCCGCGGTGACCGACACCGCGATGCTCGGAACTCGCTCGACGGGGATCCGTCCGATTCTCGTCGCGCTGCTTCTGACGTTGCCGATCGTGCTGACCGGAACGCTTCTCTCCGGCTCCGCATTGGCTCAAGAGAGCAAGTCGGTCCAGTCGCTCGCGAAGGATCAAGAGCTCGTGATGCTGCGCTTCAACGCGCTGCTCGACAAGATGGAGCGCATCGCGACGAAGCTCGAAGCCGAGGGGCGTACCTACGCGGCCGGCTTGCTGCGGACCGCCGTCGCCGACGCGGCCGCCCACCCGATCCGCGAGCAGTTGCGGGAAGCGGGCGAGACGCTCGACGCCGCTCTCCTCTTCAAGGCACTCGACACGCAGCAATCGATCATCGAGTACCTCGAAGAGATGCTCTCCCTGCTCCAAGACCGCGAGAACCAGGAGAAAATCGAGAGCGCGCTCGACCAGCTCGAGCAGACCCTCGAAAGCCTCGGCGACGTACGCGACGCCGAGTCCGAGCTTCTGTCCGACACCGAGAACTTGCTCGGCGAGATGTCCGAATCGGCGACGCCGTCCGATCCGAGCGTCCAGCAGGCGATCGAGTCGATCGAGAAGCTCGCGCAACGCCAAGAAAACCTCATCGAAGCCGAGCCGCAGACGAGCGACTCGAGCGCGCGCCTCTCGCGCGCCTTCGAAAACCTGAGTCAGCTCATCCGCGATCAGGCGGAGCTGAAGCAACGCCTCGAGGACCTCGCCGAGCGCGGGTCCGCGCGTGCCGAGGCGCGCGAGAAGGTCGCATCGGTCGTCGAGGGACTCGACGACGCGATCGACGAACAGCGCGAAGCGATCGAGGGCTTCCCGGCTCCCGAGACCGGCACGCCCGAAGACGCCGCACGGCTCGCCCGCGAAGCCAAGGCGCGCGCCAACCGTACCGATGCGCTCGCGCACGCAGCCGAACAAGCCGCCAAGGCGGCCGACGATCAGGGCGACCGCAGCGTCGGCGACCTCATGCGAAGTCTTCAGGATCGCCTCGAACAGGCGGCCGAAGCGCACCGAGAGACGGCGGAGGCGCTCGAACGCTCCGATTGGCTCGGAGCCGAAGACGCGCAGAACCGTGCCATGAACCAACTACAGCGCGCGCGATCTGCGGCCGAGAGTGCCGAGAGCCGCAACGCGAACGCCGCGTCGGCCGAGGCCTCCGAACAATCGAACCTCGCGCGACGCGCGCAGTCCCTCGCGCGCGCCATCGAAGCCGTCGCTCGCGAAGCACAAGAAGCAGCCGACGCCGCGCGATCGTCCGAATCGGAGACTGCCGGCGAGTCCGGAAGCGAGAACCGACGCACCGGCGAGAACTCCGGATCCGAATCGAACTCGTCCGAGTCGAATCCGTCCGAATCGGGCGAAAACCGATCGGGCGAAGAATCGACGAACCGCGGGTCCGAAGCGGGCGAGAACCGATCGGGCGAGGAATCGACGAACCGCGGGTCCGAATCCGGTCGCGAATCGAGCCGGCCGCAATCGGGTCGACCGCAATCGAGCGGTAGCGAGTCGCAGCCTTCGTCCTCCGAGGGATCGCAGTCCGAACGGTCGTCCTCGGAAGGATCGCGATCGAGCGAGTCGTCGAATCGCGGCTCCCAGTCGAACGAGTCTTCGGCCGCTGCCGAGGAGAAGCAGGCTGCCGCCGAGGCACTCGAACAAGCGGCCGAAGCGATGCGCCGCGCGACGCAGCAGATGAACGACGCCTCCGAGTCGATCGAAAACGACCCGGCCGACCGTGAGGTCGCGGCGGGTCAGCAGTCGATCGTCGATGCCCTGCGCGCGGCGAGCGAGCAAATCGAGAGCGTACTCGACGAGCAGAAGGCCGAGGAGAAGAAGTTCCTCGATCGCCTGCGTCCCGAGCAAGAGCAACTCGCCCAAGATGCGGCCGATACGCGTGAGGCGCTCGAGCAAGCCGCGAGTCGCGCGGCGGCGGACTCCCGCCCGTCGATGCAGAACGCCGCCGACAAGCTGCGTCAGAGCGAGCAGTCGATGCAGCAAGCGAACGAAGCCATGGAGCGAGGCGACTCGGACCAGGCGCAGCAAGCCCAGCGCGACGCGGCGCAGAAGATGCAAGAAGCCCGCGACGAATTGCAGCAGGCCGCCGCGGCCCCCGACGAGGAGCAGCGCGAGCGTTTCCGTCGGCTCGCCAAGCGCCAGGAAGAGATCGAACAGGCGCTCGACGAGCTCGAGAAGATGCAAGAGCAGATCGAGGGACAACAAAGCTCGCAGGCGTTACAGAAGGCGCGCGAGAGCATGCAGCAAGCACGCCGCGAGCTCTCACGCAATCGCGGACAGCAGGCGCGCGATCGACAGGAAGAAGCCGTCAAGCAGATCAACCAGGCCGAACGCGAGCTCGAGAAGAAGAAGCGCGAGTACATCGGTCTGCAGCAGGAAGAACTGCTCTTCCGTTTGCGCGATCAGATCACCGAGCTCTCGAAGACCCAGATCGAGGTCAACGACGAGACGGCCGAGATGCACCGCACGTACCTTCAGAACGAGCGACGCTTCTCGCGAAAGCAGATCCGCGACCTTCGCCAACTCGCGGCCGCGCAGTCCGACGTCGCCGGTGAAGTCGGCGCACTGCGCACGAAGATCTCCGAAACCGAAGACTCCCCCGTCTTCCTCTGGTATCTCGAGCAGGTGCAACTCGACATGGAAACCGTCGAGGGCCTCGTGAAGAGCCGCGACGTCGGCGTCTACACGCAGGACCTGCAAGGCTCCATCCTCGCCAAGCTCGAGGGCATGATCGACGACCTCGACAACGAGCTCGACCGACGACGCGACGAAGAACAGCACGGCGGCGGCGACGGTGGCCAAGGCGGTAATCAGCCGCAAGAAGATCGCCCGCGGCTCGTCCCGCACCTCGCCGAGCTACGCATGATCCGGCGCGTGCAAGTCGAGCTCTTCGACAAGCGCGAGGAGTTCCTCGCGAACAACCCGGAGATCGGCAAGAGCGGCGAGATCACCGACGTGCAGAAGATCATCCTGACGCGGCTCATGCACGAACAAGGCAGCCTGTCGGAAATGTTCGACAGCTTCCAGAAGAAACTCCGCGCGGCTCCTTGAGCCGCTCGCCACGACCGTTCGGAACGAAAGGTCACGAAACATGACGACACCTGTCCCAAGCATCACGACGACCGATACGAAGGCGAGCTCGCGAGCCGCCGTATCGCCGCGCACCCGCACCGCATTCGCGCGCGCGATCGCGATCGCGTTCGCGGCGGCATTCTTGGCGATGGCCGGTCCGCAGTCGTTCGCGCAGAAGCCGACCGAGGAGTCCGCGCCCGAAGCCTCGCAGCCGAAAGAAAGACCTCTGCGGCCGCCCGGCGAAGACGCCGACCGCGACCCCGAGCAAACGCAGCCGGGGCGCCCCGGCACGCCGACACCCGAGCCGGGAGTCGTACCCCCGCAGCCGCGGCAGTCGGAGCAAGAGAAAGCCGAGGAGATCCTGGAGCGCATCGGCGAGACGCTTCGCGAGGTCGAGCAGCTCATGGTCGAGATGTCCTTCGATGCCGAGTCGACGGGTGCCGGCCAGACCCAGGTCGTCGAAGAGATCGACAAGCTCCTCGGCGAGGCCGGCCGCCAACAGCAAGCCGTCCTCGACGGCATCGACGAACTCATCGAGATGGCGCGCCGACAGCAACAGCAACAGCAACAAGGCGGCTCGGGCTCGCAGCAGCAACAGCAGAGCCAGTCCGACTCTCAAAAGCCGCAGGATTCGCAGCAGCAACAACAACAGCAACAGAACGGACAAGAGAAGAAGGACGCCGGCCAGCCCGAGAACTCCGAGGAAGGTCAGGGAACACCGAACAAGCCGCAGCGTCCCGGTGACCCGGCTCCCGAAGAGCACTGGAGCAAGGACGTAGCCGGACGCTGGGGCGCGCTGCCGCCGAAGCTGCAAGAACTCATTCGCCAGGGCGACCCGGCGAAGTTCCCGCCGCAGTACCGCGAAATGCTCGAGGAGTACTACAAGCGCCTTTCGGACCAGGACAAGTGAGACGTCGCTCGGGGCGGGAGGAGGTTGTTTGAAGGGTCGTGGACTGCTCGTGATCGTCCTTGCCGCGCTCGCCCTTGCCGCGCTCGTAGGGGTCGTGCCCTTCGCGGCGATCGCCCGCGAGGCGTCGCGCGAAGGTGAGGAGAAGCACCGCGTGACCGACACGGGCGCGAAGCCCGCGGACACGCGTGCGTTCCGCGCGATCACGGCCGAGCAGCGCCGCGCCATCGATCGAGGCATCGCGTACCTCATCGAACAGCAAGATCCCCACAAGGGATTCTTCGACCCGCACATCGACGGTCAAGACGGTCGCGTCGCGATCACCGCCCTCGCTTGTCTCGCGCTCATGGCGAACGGCACCTCCGGCAATCGCGGTCCGCACGCCGAAGCGCTCGCCAACGGATTGCGCTATCTCATGCGAACGTGCGACCGCGCGGACGGCCCGCTTCAGGGATACATGTCGACTCCCGGCGATTCGAAATCCAAGATGCACGGACACGGCTACGCAGCGCTCGCCCTCGCCGAAGCGAACGGGATGCTCGGCGAGAGCCCCGAGGCCCGTGCCACGGACTTCTCGGGCGCCGAGTTGCGCACCTGCCTGACGCACGCGATCCGGCTCATCGAACGATCGCAGACCTCGGCCGGCGGTTGGGGGTACGAGCCCGATCGGACCGGCGACCACGAAGGCTCCATCACGGTCTGTCAGCTCCAGGCGCTACGGTCGGCGAACAACGTAGGGATCACCGCCAACCACGTCACGATCCGACGCGCGACCGAGTATCTCCACAAGTCGCAGGAGCCCGACGGCTCGTTTGCCTACAGTCTGCACGACCGGCGATCGTCCTATGCGCTCACGGCGGCTGCGGTGTCGTCGCTCCACGCGCGAGGGATCTACGACTCCCCCGAAGTCCGACGCGGCATGGACTACCTCGAACGCTCCTTCGACGACTTCATGTCGCCGGCGCGCGAAGGCTTCTTCTACTACGGAGCGTTCTACGCCGCGCAGGCCATGTACCACGCGCAAGACATCCGCAAGTTCGAGACGTGGTTCGAGTCCGTGCGCGCGCACTTGCTGCGGATCCAGGCCGAAGACGGTTCCTGGCCTCGCCAAGACGAGCAAGATCACGCCGCGACGTACCGCACGGCGATGGCCGTTCTCATCCTCGAAGTCCCGTACGGATTCCTGCCGCTGTTCCAGCGCTGATCGGCGATCGAGGGCCGACGACCGGAATCCGCGCTACGCCTCGGAACGACCCGCCGCCTCGGACTCCCCCGCCTCGGCCACCGCCACGATCGACCGCGCGAAGTCGATGCCGAGCCAGCGATGCAGCGGCTGCCCGAGCGTTCGTCGAAACGTCCGCGCGACCCACGGCGCGTTGTAGATGCGCGCCATCTCGACAACGCGATATCCGCATCCGTCGAGCATGCCGCCGAGCTCGTCGTAGGCGATCGGCGTGCGGTGCGTCATGTCGCGAAAGTACGCGCTCGGGTGAAAGACGTTCGGCGTCGACACGAGCAGCCGACCGCCGGGCGCGAGGACGTGTTGCAGGTCACCGAGCAACGTGAATGCGGTCTCGGCCGAGAGGTGTTCGACGACCTCGAGCAACAGCACGCACTCGAAGCGTCCATCGACCTCGTCGAGCGAGCGGTAGTCGGGCGACGTCGAAGGGTCGACGTCGAGCGTACGGATCTCGACGTGCGGACGGCGCGTACGAACACGCTCACCCGTTCGCCCCGGCCCCGCGCCGACGTCGAGCAGACGATCGCGTTCTCCGAGATACCGGAACAACACCTCGGACGGCTTGCGCGCAAGCGGCACGTGGAACACACTCGGGTATCGAGCCTCGACGGCGCGCCGGCGCGCGTACTGCTCGCTCCACGACGACGAAGATGGCGGCGCGCCGCGGCGCACGGTCGCCCGGGATCGGTCTTCGCCGGATCCGGTCGCCATCGATCTCACTCCACCCGACCGATGACGAACTTCAGGTAGTCGCTCTCGGGGCACGACGTCACGACCGGATGGTCAGGACCCTGCGTGCGACGATAGAGCACGCGCACGGTACGCCCCTCGGCACGCGACGCGTCGTTCAAGATCGAGACGAATTCGTCCGGATGCAGGTGCCCGGAGCACGAGCTGGTCGCGAGCAGCCCGCCCGGCGCGGTCGCGCGAATCGCCATGCGATTGAGATCGCGGTACTTCTCCGCCGCGCGCGGGAGGTCGCCCCGCGTGGGGCACAGCTTGGGCGGATCGATCGCGACCGCGTCGAATCGCTCGCCGCGTCGCGTGCGTTCGCGAAGCGAGTCCGCAACGTCGCTCACTTCGAGCTCGATCGGCGCGCCGCCGTTTCGCGCCGCGGCCTCGTGCGCGATGGCGATGGCGGCCTCCGACGAATCGACCGCGACGACCTCGCGCGCCTCGCCGACCACGGTCGCCGCGAGCGCGAACGCGCCCGTGTAGCAGAATCCGTCGTAGACGCGCGCCCCTCGTACGAGCGACGCGAACAACGCTCGGTTCTCGCGTTGGTCGAAGTAGAAGCCCGTCTTTTGGCCGCGCAGCAGATCGACCTCGTGCGAGATGCCGAGCTCGCGAAACGCGGCGCGACCCTCGTGCTCGCCGCTCGCGCCGTCGCCGCGTGATCGTCGCACGCGCGCCTCGCGCGCGGCGCCGTCGGCCGTCACGCCCTCCTTGCGCAGCGAGAAACGACTCGGCCGTTCGACGATCGCGTCGAGGTCGAGGCGATCCTCGAGCAAGTCGAGAATCGGTTCCTCGAACGCGTGCAAACCGCGAGACGAGAACTGCACGCTCGCCACGCGCCCGAACACGTCGACGATGAGTCCGGGAAGCCCATCCCCCTCGCCGTGTACGAGTCGGTAGCCATCGGTATCTGCGCATGGCAGGCCGATGCGCCGGCGCAGCGCGATGGCCGCGTCGATTCGAGTTTGGAAGAACGCCGCATCGACCGGCTCGTCGGAATCCCACGTGCACACGCGCACACGAATCTGGGACGCGCCGTTGTAGAAGCCGCGTCCCACGAAGCGCCCGTCGTGATCGTGGAGTTCGACGACCGAACCGTCGGCAGGCTCCCCTTCGACGCGGTGCACGGCCCCCGAAAAGACCCACGGATGCCGAAACCAGAACGGCCTCGCGCGCCCCTTGCGAAGCGTCACGCGCGCGCTCACGCTTCGAAGACCTCGGGAGCGAGCCCTTCGTTGAGGCTCCCGCTACGGTAGCCTTCGAGGTCGAGCGTCACGTAGCGATAGCCGGCCGCCTTGAGCATCGCGACGATCGCGTGCCGCGCGGGACCGGCGAGATCGGCGATGCGCTCGGGCGGAATCTCGATGCGCGCCATGTCGCCGTAGTGCCGCACCCGCCCGCCCTCGATCCCGAGCTCGCGAAGCGCGGCCTCGGCGCGCCCGACCTTCTCGACGTCCTCGCGAACGATGCGCGTTCCGTACGGAAAGCGCGACGAGAGACACGCCGACGCGGGCTTGCTCCAGATCTCGACGCCGTAACGCTTGGCGAGCCCACGGACGTCGTCCTTGGTGAGCTCCGCTTCGAGCAACGGACTGCGCACTCCGAGCTCGCGCGCCGCGCGATGGCCGGGACGATGATCGCCGCGGTCGTCGGCGTTCGTGCCGTCGACGACGACGTCGATCCCGCGCGCGCGCGCGGCGTCGCCGATCTTCTGGTACAGCTCGTCCTTGCAGAAGTAGCAACGGCTCGGCGAGTTCTCGGAGTAGGCTTCGATCTCGAGCTCGTTCGTCTCGATCCAGACGTGTTCGACGCCGACCTTCTCGGCCGCGCTTTCCGCATCGGAGAGATCCGGCTTCGGCGTCGTCACCGACACCGACGTGTAGGCGACGACGTGATCCGTCCCGAGCGCCTCGACGCACGCGTGCAGCAGCAGCGTGCTGTCGATGCCGCCCGAAAGCGCGACCGCCACACGCTCGAACGACCGCAAGTTCGAAACGAGCGATCGATGCTTGTCGTCGAGCGCAGAGGTATGGGCAGAGCCATTCGGCGGAAGGCCTTCGAGGGGAAGATTCGGGGAACGGGTTTCGGCGGCCCGTGTCATGGGTAGCCTCCAGCCAGGGGTAACTTCAGGGTCGAGCAAGGGTTCGGGAGCCGGCTCGGCGCGGCTTGCCGCGCGCCGCGGCATCGACCGGAAGTCGGCTCACCAGGAAACTTTACGGCTCCCGTAGATTTTGGACAATATACCTTTTCCCGGTGACGATAATGGATCGGCGACGGGGCCCTGCTGGGTCGAAATCCAGCGCAGCCCCCGAACGTGCCGTCTTCCCCTGCGATCGTGAACCGGGACCGACGCGATGCTGCCTGCGATCATGGGCCATTTCGAAATCGGATTCTTCGAGGAGTTCGTGCTGCTGCTCATGGCGGGCACGTTCCTCGGCGTGACGCTCTTCGTGACGGCGGGCTTCCTCGTCCGCTGGTCGCGCGGCAAAGCGAGCGTGATGGCAGCCGCGGCGCCGATCCTGCTGCTCGCGATGCTCTTCTTCTTCATCAACATCCCGCGGATCCGCGAAGCGGTCGTCCAAGGGCTCCCCTACTTCCTCGGCATGGGTCTCCTCGCGATGATGCTGCTCGCGTGGGGCAACCGCAGCCGCGGGATGGTGTCCAAGGGCGTCTCGGGTGTTCTGTTTCTCGGCGCGTGCGCGGTGTTGCTGACGTTCTCGATCTTCCAGTTCGTGACCGCGCGGCACACGTCGTTTCGCGACGGCGAGCTCGTCGCGCTCGTCGAAGTGTCGCCATCGGAGTTCCCTCCGGGATACGAGATCGAGAACGAAGCCGTGTGGCTGCGCTACAAGGATCGCAAGCCGATCCCCGCGCTCGAAGTCGAGATGTTCTACTTCGCCGACGGCGATCCGGCGGGCCCCGTGCGCGTCAAGCTCGCGGGCCAGAAGTGGGGCGTCGGCGGTGAGCTGCTGCACGTGAAGAACTGGTTCTTCCTGTTCGGCGACCGCACGTTCTGCCG
The DNA here is from genome assembly GCA_030433195.1 of bacterium. Classification (GTDB taxonomy): domain Bacteria; phylum Planctomycetota; class JACOTG01; order JACOTG01; family JAUIME01; genus JAUIME01. Next base: position 2,293 of record JAUIME010000061.1, on the reverse strand, counting down.
TCTCACGGGCATCGACGCGAAGTTCAAAGACCTCTCGATCCCGGCCGTCGGCTACAACCTCCCCGACTACGACCCCCACGCGATCGAGACCTCGCTCGACGCCGAGCTCCCGCTCATCAACCGCAAGCTCCGCGAGCTGTGCAACGTCGAGACCGTCAAGATCGAGTACGATCAGTTCATCTACCAATCGATCGAGGACGGCCAATACTTCGGGATCTACGTGCAACCGGGCGGCGGGTTCGTGCCCAAGCCGATGTCGGCCGAGGAGTACCTCGAGCTGCGCAAGTCGCGCTTCCCGGATCCCGCCGGTCGACTGCTGTAACCCGGAGCGGAAGGCGCTCATCATGGCGCAACGCAATTCAGCGACGAACGGCGCGGGCGGCAACGCCAAGCTGCGACACCTCCCGTCGGTCGACCGCTGCCTCGAGCTCGAGCCGATCCGGCTGCTGCTCGCCACGCGACCGCGACGCCTCGTGGTGCAGGCAATCCGCGAGACGCTCGACGACGTGCGCCGCGCCCTGCTCGACGACGCGACCGACGACCCCGACGTCGATTCGAACGCGATCGCCGCGGCCGTCGAGCGGCGCACCGACGCACGACTCGAGCCGCGCGTGCGCCGCGTCGTGAATGCCACGGGCATCATCCTGCACACGGGGCTCGGCCGCGCGGTCCTGTCCGAAGAGGCGCGCCGCGCGATGCTCGACGAGGCGGCCGGACCCGCCGTCGTCGAGATCGATCCCGCGACCAACGAACGCACCGTGCGCACGCACGTCATCCGCGATCTCTTGTGCGAGCTGACCGGCGCCGAATCCGCGACCGTCGTCAACAACAACGCCGCCGCCACGCTGCTGATCCTCAACACGCTCGCGGCCGGCAAGGAAGTGATCGTGTCGCGCGGCGAGCTCGTCGAGATCGGCGGCTCGTTCCGCATGCCCGACGTCATGGCCAAGAGCGGCGCCGTGCTCGTCGACGTGGGGACGACCAACCGCACGCATCGATGCGACTTCGTCGAGGCCGTCACCGAGGAGACCGGCGCGATCTTCCGCGCCCACACGAGCAACTACAAGGTCGTCGGGTTCACGAAGGCCGTGCCGCTCGCGGAGCTCGTCGAAATCGGACGCGAGCACGGGATCCCCGTCGTCGACGACGTCGGTTCCGGCATGCTCGTCGACCTCACGCGCTTTGGCTTCGGCGACGAGCCGCTCGTCCCCGAGAGCATCCGCCAGGGCGCCGACCTCGTCTGCTTCAGCGGCGACAAGCTCGTCGGCGGTCCGCAGGCGGGGTTCATCGTCGGCCGCGCCGACCTCGTCGCGGCGATCGAACACAACTCGTTCGCGCGCACGTTCCGCTGCGACAAGGTCACGCTCGCCGGTATCGAAGCCACGCTCAAGCTCTTCCTCGACGAAGACCGCCTCTTCGAACGCAACCCGACACTGCGCATGCTGTCGCTACCCGTCGAGTCGCTCGATCGTCGCGCCCGTTCGCTGCAGCGCAAGATCCGCAGCCTCCTGCCCGACCTCGAGACCCACGTGCGCGACGCCGCGTCCCAACTCGGCAGCGGCAGCCTCCCCACCGAAGACCTGCCCACGCGCGTCGTCGCGATTCGGCCGAACGACCGCTCGTGCGACGAGCTCGCCCGAGCCCTCCGCGAATCGCGCCCCGCGATCTTCACGCGCGTCAAGAACGACGAGATCCTCATCGATCCGCGCACCCTCCAAGCGGGCGAAGATCGTTTCGTCGTCGAAGCCCTCGGCAGCATCCTCGCCGCCACGACCTGACGCGCCCCGCGACGGATCCTGCAAGCCATCGGAACACGCCTCGGCCGATCGCCCCCCGCCTTCGCGCCAACGAGCCTTCCCGCCAGCGGCGTCGCAGTCCGTCGTGCTTCGGTTGGCAACTCCCGCGCCCCGATGTACCTTTCCCTGCAGCTCACGATGATCGTTCACGCGGGAGTGGATAAGCGTCTGGTGAGCTTCCTGGACTTCAAATCCAGTGAGAGGTTCAACAAAACCTCTGGTGGGTTCGATTCCCATGCACTCCCGCCACACGCCTCGTTCAACCACCGCCCGTGAGCAGCACGACCACCCCCACCACGGCGATCACCGTTCCGATCAGCGCCCGAATCGACACTCTCTCGCGGAAGAAAACGACGACCCACGGGATGACGAAGACGGGCACGAGCGCCATCAAGCTCGACGCGATCCCCACGCGCGCATGATGCACGGCTACGAGCGAGAGCCACACGCCAAGGAACGGACCGAAGACCGACCCCGCCGCGAGCGCGGGCAGCGCG
>JAUIME010000819.1 GCA_030433195.1 bacterium | reverse complement strand
GAGGCGAAGTGGCCGGAACGAGCCGCAAGCCTTATTCACAGAAGAGCACGGGCCGTGCGCGAGCGGGTACGCTCCAGTCGCCCGTTCGTCGTGGTGGTGGGATCTCGTTCGGCCCCGGGCCTCGCGATTTCTCCTACACGATGCCCAAGAAGCAGCGCCGTCTGGCGCTGGCTTCCGCGGTGCTCTCGAAGCTCCGCGACGGTGAGGTCGCGCTCGTCGACAAGTTCGGCATGAGCGGGCCGAAGACCAAGGATTGCGCCGCGTTTCTCGGTCACCTCGGACTCGACGGGTCAAAGCTCGTCGTGACCGCGGATGCCGACGAGACGCTGTATCTGTCCGCGCGAAACATTCGCGGCGTCGCGGTGCGGACGCAGGCGGATCTCAACGCGTGGGACGTTTTGAGATATCGAAACCTCGTGATGACCGACGACGCCTTCGAGGCTCTCGGGGAGCGGATGAAGAATGCCAGTACTCAGACCTCGTGACGTCATCGTCCGCCCGCTCGTGACCGAGAAGGGGCAGGAAGACACCGAGCGCCGCCGCGCCTATTACTTCGAGGTGCACCCGCGCGCGAACAAGGTGCAGGTGCGCCACGCGATCGAGAGCATCTTCGATGTGACGGTCACTCAGGTGCGCACGCAGATCCGAGCCGGGAAGCGCAAGCGACTGGGCTTCACGATCGGCACGCGGCCGCCCTGGAAGAAGGCGATCGTGACCCTCAAGGAGGGGGACTCGATCGAGGTCGTCTGATCCGCCACGAAGGTACGACGAGAGACACGAACCGAGAAACACGAACGCGTAGCGCCGCGATCCGGCGCTCGCCAGTGGGGAACGAATCATGCCCATTCGCAAGTATCGCCCGATGACGCCGGGAACTCGGCACAAGTCCGTTTCGGACTTCGCCGAGATCACGAAGTCGCGCCCGGAGAAGAGCCTTCTCGAGCCGATGAAGAAGAGCGGCGGGCGGAACAACCTGGGCCGGATTACCGTCCGTCGTCGCGGCGGTGGCGCCAAGCGTGCCTACCGTCGAATCGACTTCCGTCGAGACAAGTACGACGTCCCGGCGAAGGTCGCGTCGATCGAGTACGATCCGAACCGTTCGGCGCGTATCGCGCTGCTGCACTACGCCGACGGTGAGAAGCGCTACATCCTCGCGCCGCTGGGGCTCACGGTCGGGCAGACCGTGGTCTCGGGCTTGCGCGTCGAGCCGAAGGTCGGCAACGCGATGCCCATTCGGAACATCCCGCAGGGCCTCGAGATCCACAACATCGAGCTGCGTCCCGGGCGTGGCGGTCAGCTCGTCCGCTCGGCCGGCAACGTCGCGGTGCTCTCGGCCAAGGAGGGCGACTACGCGAACGTCATCCTCCCGTCGGGCGAGATGCGACTGATCCACCTCGACTGTCACGCGACGATCGGGCAGCTCGGCAACACCGACCACCAGCTCGTGTCGCTCGGCAAGGCCGGGCGCGCTCGGCATCTGGGGCGTCGTCCGAAGGTTCGTGGTACCGCGATGAACCCGGTCGCCCACCCGATGGGTGGGGGTGAAGGGCGAACCGCTGGTGGGCGCCACCCGTGCTCGCCTTGGGGCAAGCTGTCCAAGGGGCAGAGGACGCGCAGCACGCGTGCCCGCACGAGTCGATTCATCGTCAGAAAGCGAAAGGGGCGTCGTTGAGCCCGATTCGGGTTCGGTCGCGTCTTTTCATCATTATTTGAGATGCACGGATTCAGTGAGCTGCGAGCGCTCGGCAGGCTATTCGCCGACTCGCGCGCTGCGGCGAGCTCAGGAGGCTGTCTGAAGCATGGGACGTTCCGTCAAGAAGGGCCCGTACGTCGAGGTGAAGCTGCTCAAGAAGGTCGAGCAGATGGAAGCTTCGGGGAAGAAGGACGCGATCAAGACCTGGTCGCGATCGAGCACGATCCTTCCCGAGTTCGTCAGTCACACCTTCTTGGTGCACAACGGGAAGCAGCACTTGCGAGTGTTCGTGACCGAAGAAATGGTCGGTCACAAGCTCGGCGAGTTCGCGCTGTCCCGGACGTTCCGGGGTCACGGCGGCAAGGGACAGAAGAAGTAGAAACCGGCGTACCTGAGCGGAATCACGATCCGGAGCGCAACGACGGCCCGGAGCGAATGAACGACCCGGAGTGAGTGACGATCATGGAATTCAAAGCCAGTCATCGGTTTGCTAAGATCTCGGCCCAAAAGGCGCGCCTCGTCATCGACACCGTGCGCGGCGAGCCGATCAATCGCGCCCTCGAGATCCTCGAGTTCTCTCCCAAGCGCGCGGCCAGCATGATTCGCAAGGTCGTCCTGTCGGCGCAAGCGAATGCGTCGCAGAACGACGAAGTCAACGTGAATCGGCTCTTCATCTCCGAAGCGCGCGTCGACGACGGACCGCTCCTGCAGGGGCGCGT
>JAUIME010000818.1 GCA_030433195.1 bacterium | reverse complement strand
CGTCGAGCAATCGCGCGATGCCGGGGTGTTCGAGCGATGCGAGAGCCTGCCGTTCACTCGCGAAGCGATGAAGCAGCGCGTCGGTGTCGAGGCCGCGCTTGAGCACCTTGATCGCGACCTTCTTGTCGAAATCGCCCGCGGCGCGCTCGGCGAGGTAGACGACTCCCATGCCGCCCGCCGCGATCGTGTCGAGAATGCGGTACGCGCCGATCCGCGTGCCGGGCGATGCTTCTTCCCCGGCCGGCATCGACGTGCGTGTGGCCGAAATACGGACGGCCGGATCGGGAGGCTCGATGAACGCATCGTCGACTTCGTGCGCTCGCAGCAGCGACGCGACGTCGTCGCGCAGGCGCACGTCGTCGGCGCATCGGGTCGCGAGCCAAGCGTCGCGTTCGTCGGCGTCGAGCTCGAGCGCCTCGTGAAACAACGCCTTCACGCGAGCCCATCGCGAGGACGAGTCACCGCCGGGAGCGCAATCGGCCGAGGCGCTCGGCGCGTCCGTCACGAGGGGACCTCGCGGGAACTCGCGGGCGTTTCGATCTCGGAGAGGCGACGCCTCAGCCAGGCGCGAGCGAGGGCGAGCTCACGCTCGGTGGTGCGCAGGGGGCGCCGGATCTGCGTGGCGATCTCGCGCATCGTGAACCCGCCGAAGAAGCGAAGCTCGACGATTCGCGCCTGGATCGGATCGAAGCTCTCGAGCTCGACGAGCGCTTCGTCGAGAGCGATCAGGTCGATCGCACGTTCCTCGTACGCGAGGTGCGATTCGTGAAGCTGCCGCCGCTCGCCGCCGTGCCGCTTCGCGCGCCGCCGATCGCGAGCGTGGTTCACGAGGATGCGTCGCATGATTCCCGCCGACAACGCGAGGAAGTGATCGCGGTCGTTCCACTTCAGGTCTTCCGCGCGAGCGAGTCGCACGTAGACCTCGTTCACGAGTGCCGTCGGAACGAGCGTGTGATCGGAGCGCTCGCGGCGGATCGACGACCGCGCCTGCTCGTGCATCGCATCGTAGAGTTCGGGGACGATCTCGCGCAGCGGACGATCTCGAAGGGGCGGCGCGCTTCGTGCCGCCTCGGTCGTTCGTCGTCTCGGTGTTGCGGTCGTCATGTGGTCGGCTCCGGCTCGTCTCGGCTGCGTGGCTCCCCGAGGGCAACGCAAGGAACGGCTCCCGCGCCCGCCAGGTTCGGCCGACGTTTCGGGACGCCGATCCGAGATCCGAGGGTCTACGAGCCTTCCTTCTCTCAACGGTAGAGCAACCGATCCGAGATTGCAACCAACCTGCCACGAGGGGGTTGCGACGGGCTGCGGGTTATCTTTGGCGGGTTCGACCCGTTTTCGGGGCGGTGTAGGGACGAGAGCCGGTGGTTCCCGGTGCGTCCCGAGGGGAGTCCGGCTCGTGCGTGACGAAGAGAGACCCACGAGACGACGAAACGGAGGGCATTCGAAATGTACAGATACCGACTGGCGCTGTTGCTGTCGGGGTGGTGGATCCTCGTGGCCGGTCAGGAGGCCGCGATCGCGCAGCCGCCGCTTCCGGCTCCCGGGCAGACGATTCACTGGACGGCGGAGGATTCGCCGGTCCTGATCGACGATACCTACACGCTTCCCGAAGGCGGCACCGTGATCGCCGACGCGGGCATCGAGATCCGGCGCGTCGGAACCGGCACTCTTTATATCGAGGGGGTGCTGCGGATCGAAGGGACGGCCGCGAACCCCGTCTTGCTGCGCGGCAACGTCACGTACCAGCCGATGTTCTTCGTGTTCACCGGCGGGCGGGCCGATCTCGCGCACGTCGATTCGACGCAGCGCGTTCATGCCGGTGTCGGCGGCCTCTCGGTGCGCGACTCGCGGTTTCACGGCACGGTCGAGCCGCCCGCGTTCGCCGACTCGTACAGCGTACCCGGGGTCAGCACCTATCGCGGCGTCTTGGCGATTCGCGACTCGGAGTTCGATCACGCGGTGATCGAGTCGAATGACGCCTACGTCTACTTCGAGAATCTCTCGCTCGCGGCCAGTCGATTCTATCTGCGCCGGTTCGATGGCGGGCAACCCGTCGTGCTCGACGGAATCGACGCGTCGGACTACACGGTCGACGCGCCGTTCCTGCTCACCGGCTACGACTACTGGCTGGGGCCGAACAACACCATCGCGGGCAATCGGTATCCGGTGCACTTGCTGGGCGGCGGGCTCGCGCCGGGGAGTGTCGTTCCCGCGACGGGAAACACGAACGACTGGATCCATGCGGGGATCGGCGAAGCGCGCGGACTCACGACGTTCGCGGACGTGGGCGTTCCCTACGTGGTCTTCCACGACGAGAGCTTCCCGTCGCTCGGCGGCCGCCTCACGATCGAGCCGGGCGTGACGGTACGACTCGGCCCCGACGCCCGCCTCGCGGCCGACTTCGGGAGCGCGCTCATCGCGCGCGGCACCG
>JAUIME010000817.1 GCA_030433195.1 bacterium | reverse complement strand
GACGTTCGCGCATCGGTCGCGCACGTCGAGATGCTCCGCGAGCAGAGTCTGCTGAGCGACGACGACGTACAAGCGCTCCGCGAGGGGCTCGAAACGCTCGCGAGCGAGCACGCCGCGGGCGAATGGCGCGTGTCGCTCGAGGAGGAGGATTGCCACACGGCGCTCGAACGACGGCTGGTCGAACGACTCGGCGAAGCGGGCGAGCGCGTGCATCTCGGACGTTCGCGTAACGACCAGGTTCTCGCGGCTCTGCGGCTGTTCTTGCGTGATCGGATCACCGAGCTCGCGAGCGGCGCCGACGGAATCGCCGAAGAACTCGAAGCGCTCGCGATGCGTGACGGCGGGATCGCGCTTCCCGGATACACCCACATGCAGCGCGCGATGCCGAGCTCGGTCGAGCTCTGGGCGCTGGGGTTCGCGGCCGAGGTGCGGGACGACGCGGCCGGCTTGCGCGGCGTCTCGCGGCGCGTCGAAAAGAACCCGCTCGGATCGGCGGCGGGCTACGGCACCGCCGATCTCGCCATCGATCGCGAGTCGACGCGCGTCCGACTCGAGTTCGACGCGATCCACGAGCCCGTGACGGCCGTGCAGCTGTCGCGCGGCAAGGCCGAGTCGCACCTCTTGTTCGAGATCACCCTGCTGCTGCAAGACCTCGGGCGGCTCGCGGCCGACCTCGTGCTGTTCGCCACCCATGAGTTCGGGTTCGTGGAGCTCCCGGCGCGATTCACGACGGGCTCGTCGATCATGCCGCAGAAGCGCAATCCCGATCTCTTCGAGCTCGTGCGCGGGCGGGCCGCCGTCGCACAGGGGGCGCTCTTCGAGGTGCTCTCGATCTACGCGAAGCTCCCCTCCGGATACCACCGTGACCTGCAGCTCGTGAAGGCGCCGCTCTTTCGCGGCATCGACGGCGCGCTCGACACGATCGCGATCGTCCGCCACGCGATGCCCGGCATCCGCTTTCGCGAGGACCGGATCGAGCTCGACCCGAGCCTCGACGCCGCCGCGCGAGCCTATCGTCTCGTCGTCGACGAGGGCCTGACGTTCCGCGAAGCCTACCGCCGCGTCGCCAAAGACCTCGTCGACTGATCCGGCCCGCGGATCCGGCTTTCGGATCCGGCAAACCCCTTTCTCGGCGGGTCTCGCGTGCCTCGAGGGGCTTCTCGAGAGATCGCGGCGCCTCTCACGTGGATCGCGGTCAAGTCGGATACCGCCCCGCCGATAATGACCCGTCCCCGAAGATGGACCACCTCGGCTCTGCCGGGGGCGGTACCCGTCCGCCTCCAGGCCGAGATCCCTCCCAAGCCCCTATCCGGCCTCGCTCATGACTCTCCCAATGGCGAAGCGCGATCGACGTCGCCTGTTCGGCTACGTCGCGTTCTCGATCGCCTGCTTTGCGATCTGCTTCGTCGCGCACGACCTGTACTGGGTCGCGGGCCCGAGCGCGAGCGCATTGCTCGAGACGAGTTCGATCGTGGCCGCGCTGTTCATCGGCGTGCTCGGCCTCGCTCGGTACTACACGAAGCGTCTGCATCGGTTCGCGTTCATCGCGGTCGGCTTCATCGGAGCGAGCGTCCTCGAGGCGTACCACGTCGCGAGCACGAGCGACTTCCTGGCGACCAGCGCACTCGTCCCTTGGACGTGGTCCGCATCCCGCGCCTACCTCGCCTTCTTCATGGTGATGAGCTGGTGGAGTTGGGGCGAGCACGGCGTCAGCGAGTGTCCGACGCGACGACGCGAGTTGTCCGTCTATGGCATCGCGGTCGTCACCCTCGTCGGCATCATCGCGACCTTCGAAACCGTGGGCGTTTCGCGTGACGACGTCTTCGCGAACCAGGTGGCCGAGTGGGTCACGGGGGTTCTCTTCGCGATCGCGTTGGTCGGGTTCCTGCGACGCGGCGATTGGCGTTCGAGCGTCTTCGATCATTGGCTCGTGATCTCGACCATCGTGAGTCTCGCGCTTCAGATCGCCTATCTCGTGCCGACGCCGTGGCCGTTCCACGCGATCGAGAATCTCGCGATGGTCATCCGACTCGTGAGTCATGCGTGCGTTCTCGTCGGGTTGGTCGCGAGCATCTACGAACTGCTGAAGCTGACCGAGGTCTCGCGCTTCCTCGCGGAGCGCCGCGCGAAGGAGATTCTCGAGCAGTCGCGCGAGCTCGAAGTCGCGCGGATCGAAGCCGAGGCCGCCACCCGCGCCAAGAGCGAATTCCTCGCGAACATGAGTCACGAGATCCGAACGCCGCTCAACGGCATCATCGGGATGACGGGACTCATGCTCGACACCGAGCTCGACGACGAGCAGGGCGAGTACGCGCGTACGGTCCACTCCTGCGGCAACTCGCTGCTCGACCTCATCAACGACATCCTCGACTTCTCGAAGATCGAGGCGGGCATGCTCGAGATCGAAGACATCGAGTTCGACCTGCGAT
>JAUIME010000816.1 GCA_030433195.1 bacterium | reverse complement strand
CGGCGGGCCCGGTCTACGAGCCGGACTGCTGCATCGAATCCTTGAACCGCTCGTGCACGATCGCGCCGTCGTGCGTGAGCACGCAGCCCGCGAGGATCTCGTCCGAGAGATCGAGCCCGAAGGTCCCTTGTTCTTCGTTCCAGAAGTGGGCGACGAGGTTGCCGAGGTTGCTCGCGTACATCTGACTGGCGTGCACGGCCACGCGCCCGGGAAGATTGCGCAGCCCGATGATCCGGACACCGCCGATCTCGACTTCTTCACCGGCCTTCGCGCCGGCCACGTTTCCACCCGTCTCGACCGCGAGGTCGACGAGCACGCTGCCGGGCTTCATCCCCTTCACCATGTCTTCGGTGACGATGACCGGCGCCTTGCGGCCGAACACCTGCGCCGTCGTGATGACGATGTCGGACTGCGCGCACTGCTTGGCCATCGCTTGGCGCTGCTTCTCGAGCTGTTCCTCGGTGAGCTGCTTGGCGTAGCCCTGATCCGTACCGCCCGTCTCGCCGAGGTCGACCTTCAAGAACTTCGCGCCGAGTGACTTCACTTGCTCTTCGACTTCGGGACGCGTGTCGAACGCGTCGACGCGAGCACCGAGACGCTTCGCGGTCGCGATCGCCTGCAGCCCTGCGACGCCGGCACCGATCACGAACACACGCGACGGCGCGATCGTCCCCGCGGGCGTCATCATCATCGGCAAGCACTGATCGAGCCGCTCGGCCGCGACGATGACCGAGACGTATCCCGCGAGATTCGCCTGCGAGCTCAGCGCGTCCATCTTCTGCGCAAGTGTCGTGCGCGGGATCATCTCCATGCAGATACACGTCACCGATGCGTCGGCGAACGCGCGCACGAGATCGGCATCGAAGAACGGATCGACGTAGCTCACGTGGATCGCGCCCTTCTTGAGACACGCGACATCTTCGGGCGCGGGCTTGTTGAGGCGCAAGACGAGGTCGGCTTCGGCGAGTGCGGCGCTACGATCGGTCGCGACTTCGGCGCCGACAGCCTTGTATTCGTCGTCGGGAATCCGCAGCGAGTCGCCCAGCCCCGATTCGACGCGCACCCGGGCGCCGAGCTTCACGAGCTTGTCGGCGACGGCGGGCGTGACGGGGACGCGCGTCTCCCCCGCTTTCGTTTCTTTCGGAATGAAGAGCGTGGTCATCGGGGCGAGACTCCGAGAGGCGACGTGCGGTCGTAGAGCCGTTTCGAGACCGAAATTGTACTAGGGACGGCTTTCGACCTCAACGGGCCGCGGCGAGCAGATCCGATTCGATGCGCGCGCGGATCGCGTCCCGAACCTCACGGTAGACCGCGAGTTGTTCGTCTTCCGACCCCGTCGCTCGCGACGGATCGGGGAACGGCCAGTGCCGCCGGTCGACGTCGCCCGGAAACACGGGACACTTCGCGTCGGCGTCGTCACAGACCGTGATGACGAGGTCGGGAGGGTCGGCGAGGAAGCCGTCGAGCGTCTTCGACTCGTGCGACGAGAGGTCGATCTCGAGCTCGGCCATCGCCCGGATCGCGAGCGGCCGCACATGCGTCTTCTCGGTTCCGGCGCTCGCCGCTTCGTAGCGCTCGCCGCCGAGGGCACGCAAGAGCCCCTCGGCCATCTGCGAACGTGCGGAGTTGTGCGTGCAGACGAACAGCACGCGGGGTCGATCACTCATCGCGATCCCTCTTCCGTACCGGAATCCTCGTCGCTGTCGGGGATCTCCCCATCGCGAAGATACCCGAGCTTCTGGAGTCGTTTGACCATGCCGGGACTCAGCTCCACCTTCACCGAATGGACCGCACGCGAGCGTTGCTCACGGAAGTGTGCGTCGAGTGTCGTCTTCATCGTATCGCGCGTGGCCGTTCGTTCGTCGGCGAGGTCGCTTCTCTCCGCCGCGTCGTCCGCGAGGTCGTACAGCTCGACACCCGGATACATCCCCTTCATGCGCGGCGAGTCCCACTCGACGTTCTGGCCCGCGAACACTTCGTCGGTTCGCGTGTGGATCAACTTCTCGTCACCGCGACGCATGGCCATGCGGATCGCCGACCCGTGCCGGAAGTTCTCGCTGTAGATCGGCACCGTCGCACGCGCGGGATCTTCGTCGGCGCCGCGCAGCATCGCGCCGAACGACAACCCCTGGAACTCGACGTCGGTCGGCAGTCCGAGGATCTCGACGAACGTCGGCAAGATATCCATGAGCGCGGTCGGCGCTTGGACGACACGCGGCGCGCTCGCCACGCCCGGCCACCGCATGAGCAGCGGCACGTGCACGATCTCTTCGTAGAGCGAGTGCGCGTGCCGACCGATGTCCAGGTGATCTCCGAGATCCTCGCCGTGATCCGAGAAGAAAACGACCACCGTATCGCGCGTGAGCTGAAGCCGATCGAGCGCCGCGAGCATCCGGCCCATCGCGCGATCGGTCTGGCGGATGCCCGCGTCGTAG
>JAUIME010000815.1 GCA_030433195.1 bacterium | reverse complement strand
GCGCGGATTCCGACAGCAAAAAAGCGAGATCCTTCGCGGAGATCGGTTAGCCGTTGTCGTCCATGGCGTTGGACTCGAGCTCTTTTTCGCAGCGGTCGAGGAGGCGGGCCGCGAGCGCGATCTTGTCTTCGGGGCGCGGGGTCATCGCGCGCTGGATCGAGAGGCACTCGCGCAGTAGCTCGGCGGCTCGAGCGGCGTCGCCGAGCTCGTGTTCGACCGCGGCGAGCATGTACAGCGAACTCGTGAGCGATGGGTGCCCTTGCGGGAGAGCCTCGCGTCGCGCTTCGAGCGCTCGCCGCAGGAACGGTGCCGCGCGTTCGAGGTCGCCGCGCTGACGATGCAGGAAGCCGAGGTTGTTGAGCACGAGAGCCGTCGCGGCGTGAAGCTCACCGTAGTGCTCGACGCGGATTTCGAGCGCGACCTCGAACCACGATTGCGCCTCGTCGATGCGGCCTCGATCGAGGAGCGTGCGGGCGAGGTTGTTCGCCGCGGAGGCCCGATCCGGATGGCGCATGCCGTGCGTGGCTTCGACGATCGCGAGCGATTCGCGATAGAGAGACTCGGCGCCTTCGGCGTCGCCGAGCGCGCGGCGAGCCGACGCGAGATTGTTGAGGAGCGGCGCGAGGTCCGGGTGCCCGACCGGAAGCGTGCGACGATGCATCTCGACGGCCTCTTCGAGCAGCGGCTCGGCGAGCTCGGGTTGACCGAGTCGAGACAAGATCAAGCCATACGAGTTGAGACTCGACGCGAGGTCGGGGTGATCGTCGTCGAGGCGAACGCGCCGGATCCGCAGCGCTTCCCGTGCGGCGTCGCGCGCGTCGGGCAGCCGTCCCTGTTGGCGGTACACCGTGGAGAGCGTCTGCAGGAGCTGCGCCGTCTCGGGATGGTCGGCTGGGGGCTGTGCGCGCCGGATGTCGAGCGCCTCGTCGAGGATCGCGGCGGCTTCGTCGAGATCGTCGGGTCGTCCTTGCGCCGCGAGCGCATCGGCGAGCCCGCGCATCGCCGGGATACGCTCCCGTTCGTCGGAGCTCGCGCGCGCCATGATCTCGATCGCTTCTCGGTAGCGGCCGGCGGCGTCTTCGGCTTGCCCGCGCCGGAGCGCCAAGCGTCCGCGGTTGGAAAGCGCGTTCGAGCGATGCGGACCCTCGTCGCCCAAACGCTCGAACATCTCGAGCGCGCTGTCGAGCATCGTCTGGGCTTCGTCGTAGTCGCCGTTGGCATGGAGTGCCGCCGCGAGGTTGTTCAGCGAGACCGCCAAGTAGAGGTGATCGCCGTCGTAGTGTCCGCGGCGCAGTCGCAGGGCTTCGCGCAGATGGCGCGCGGCTTGTTCGTAGAAGCCGAGGTTCTCGTACGTGAGGCCGAGCGTCGTTCGGATCTGAGCGGCCGCCTCGGGATCGTCGGGAGATTCGTAGTCGATGCGTTCCGAAGCGTCGTCGAGGATCTCGCGTACTCGGACGTCGGGGCCGCCGCGCCGCGGATCGGCCGATGCGAGGAGGTTTTGCAGGAACGCGTTGACTTGCGCGGACCGGCGCGCTTCGAGGCGGGCCGCGTCGGCTTCGTGATCGGCACGCAGCTTCTGTTCGATCGCGTCGGCTTCGGCTTCGCGAGCGACGCGCGCCATCGAGAGGATCCCCACGATTCCCGCGACCACCGCGAGGAACAACGCTGCGGCGAGTGCGGTGCCGAGGCGGTGCCGCGAGACGAACTTCGCGGCGCGGTAGCCGAACGTATCGGGACGCGCCGAAACCGGAAGCCCGAGCGCGTAGCGGCGCAAGTCCTCGGCGAAGCTCGCGACCGACGCGTAGCGGCGTTCCGGGTCCTTGTGCATCGCGACGAGGACGATGGTGTCGAGGTCGCCCGCGAGCAGGCGCTCGAGACGATCGGGAGCGACGCGCCGCGAGCGGCCCACCGTGTCGGGGGTCGCGCCGGACCCGTCCGTGGCCGAGCGCCGAATGACCGTACTCGGGCGTTCGGGTGCGTCCTCGCAGATCGCTCGCGCCATCTCGTGCGGTGACGCATCGACGGCGTACGGACGATGCCCGGTGAGCAGCCGGTACAGTACGACGCCGAGCGAGTAGACGTCGGTCGCCGTCGTCACGGCCTCGCCGCGGATCTGCTCGGGGCTCGCGTACTGCGGTGTCATGAGGCGGGCGCCGGTCGCGGTGTTCGCGTCGACGGTTGCCGATCGACGCGGGTCGAGCACCTTGGCGATGCCGAAGTCGAGCAGCTTCGGATTGCCGTCGCCGTCGACGAGGATGTTGCTGGGCTTGAGGTCGCGGTGGACGACGAGGTTTCGGTGCGCGAAGTGGACCGCATCGCAGACGCGTCGGAACAGATCGAGCCGCTCTTCGACCGAGAGCCGGTTCGCGTCGCAGTACTCGTCGATCGGCTGCCCGTCGATGTACTCCATCACGAGGTAGGGCGCACCGTCGCGCGTG
>JAUIME010000814.1 GCA_030433195.1 bacterium | reverse complement strand
CGAGGCCCTGCGGCAGCGTGTAGAACGGCAGGAACTGACCGTTGTCCGGGAGGTACGGTGGCGGTGTCGGCGCATCGTGCTGGCCGAGCTTGTTCGGGCGACCGATCGCGTTGAACGTCACGCTCGGTGCGTAGCTCGCGAGGAACTTCGGGCCGAAGCACATCAAACCGAGGCGCTTCGGGAGCTGCACCACGTCGATCGCGATGGGTTCCGTCATCCACAGGTAGATGCACGCGGGGCTGTCGACGCCGTCACCGATCTCCGAGGCGGCCTCGGCGAGATCGAACTCGAGCGGATCGCTCGGACCGACGAAGAGCGTGCGATCGAGACCGCCGGTCGTGCCGTTGACGATCAGGAGCTCTTCTCGCGGACCGCAGCCGCTCGACATCGCGCCCGTGCCGCACACGTCGATCCACGAACCTCCGAGCGTGATGCCGCCCGACGCGACGAGCGCGTAACCCTGCGGACCGAAGTTCACGGCCGGTGCGTTCACCCGCAAGCGATACGTTCCGGGCACCGGCGCGAAGAAGTGGACTTGCTCGACGTTGTTGTCGTAATCCCACCATCCGCCCACGACCGATTGACCGTTCTGGAACACGTTGCCGATGTAGCCCGTTCCGTCCGGCGCATAGACCGCGAGGTCGAGGTCGTTGACGGTCGCGATCCCCTGCCCCGTCGCGGCCGACGCGGGCGCATCCGTCCACACGAGCGTGATCTTCAACGGCTGCGAGCTGTCGTAGACGTGCACGTAGAAGTCGCGGTAATCGCCGGTTTCCATGCCTTCGGGGCGAAACGCGTCGTCGAGGACGACGAGGCGACGATCGTCACCCACGAAGTAGCAGGCGTCGTCGGCCGCGATGCGCCCCCAACCCTCGAGATCGCTCGGGTAGTCGCTGACACCCGAGATGTCGGACGCGCCGTTCACGAGCGTCGCCTTGACGAGGGCACCGCTCGGCACGATGACGTCGTCGACGCGCGGGGCACCCGTCGGATAGTGGCCGGTCGCGTAGTACTGCCGAACGATCGCGGCCATCCCGGCGAGCGCCGCGGTCGCCGACGACGTGCCCGGCGCCGTGACGGTGCCGCACGAGGTCGTCGAATCGGCCGCCGCGGTCCAGCATCCCGGCGCGAGCATGTCGGGCTTGCGTCGACCGTCGGCCGTCGGGCCTTGCCCGCCGATGCAGTGCTGCTGCTCGTTCGGGAACGCCTCCGATGCACCGACCGCGAGCGTGTTCTTCGCGTTCTCGGGATTCGTCACCGCGCCCGTGTTCGACGCCGCGAAGAGCACGAGCGACGTCTCGTAGTCGAAGGAGAACGCGTCGATTCCGCGGCACACGCCGTCGTATGCCGTCGTGAAGTCGTTGCCCCACGAGTTCGAGTGGACGCGCGCGCCTTGCGAATGATGCTGCGCGAGCGCGTCGTACACCGAAACCTCGTCGTAGCTCGGAATCGGTCCGAGCACGAGCTTCGACGCGTAGGCGACACCTCGCGTGTCATTGAGCGATCCCGCGTCTCCGGCTGCGACGCCCGCCGTGTGCGTCCCGTGCGGATTGCTGCCGATCGCGCCGTTATACGCGAGGATCTTGCGATGCGTCGGTCCGAACGGCTCGGTGTCGAAGAACGAACAATGCCACGGGTCGACGGCTCCATCGAGCAAACCGATGACTTCGTCTTCCCCGTGGAGCCCGCGATCGTAGAACGGAGTGCCCCCCGGAACCGACGTCTGCACGAGCCATCGCACCCCGGAGCTTCGCGTCGTGAACTGCGGCGCTTCTTCGAGGAGCTGAACGCTCGGTTCATCGGCAAGGCCGACCGCGCTCGCGATCGGCAGCGTTGCCGTGACGACGACATTGCCCGCGATCGTCGAGGTTCCGTGGATCACGACCGTATCGTCGGCGCGTGCCTCGACGACACTCCGCGCATCCTCGGCTTCGATGCCCTGGAAGAACGTGACGCGAACGGTCGCGAATCCCGCAGCGGCGAGTTGCTCGCGTTCGGGATCGGTGAACGGCGTCGTCCCGAAGCCCGAAGCGATCTTCCACTCGGTCGCGTAGTCGCCGACCCATGTCACGAACGGCAACGCCGCGAGATCGGCGACCGCTCGTCCGTCGAGCCGCGCGACGTACGCAAAGTGCGGCAGATAGTCGTCCAGCCGAATCCCGGCGCGCTCGCACGCTTCGCGGCGCGCGGGCGTGATCGGCCCGTCGAGTTGGACGACGTAGCGGTGCCCGGCGCGAAACGCATCCGAGCCCGGCTTCTCGAGCCAGTTCGAAAGGGTCGCGGTCCGAACCTCACCGGCGTCCAGATGCAGGACGCCGGCCCGTTCGTCGCGCCCCGCATCGCTCATCGACAACCCGTCGGGCGCCGACTCCCCGTACGATTCCCCGGCCCGCACGATCCCGCCCACGATCGACATAACCAACACAAAAACAATGACTTGGAACTTCAT
>JAUIME010000060.1 GCA_030433195.1 bacterium | reverse complement strand
CTCGATGCCGGACTGCTGCACGATGCGCTCGCACGCCTGCGCTTCCTCTTCCCCGCGGCCCGAGAGGAGCACGAGCCGGCCGACTCCCGCGGCGCGGGCGATCTTCGTGAGTTCCGTGATCGCCGGGGGAGCGGCGGGGACGGCGAGGTCGGGGCTGAAGACGATGTACACGGCGCCGACGCCCTCGAGCGCCGGGCCCCACGTCGCGCGGTCGTCCCAGTCGAAGGTCTCGGCGGGCGTCGCACCCGAGCGGGAGCCGCGGCGCACCGGATGTCCGAGGGCATCGAGGCGGTCGGCGACGCGGCGTCCGGTCTTGCCCGTGGCGGCGATGACGAGAGTGGGTCGAGTCTGCATGGCGCTTCTCCTGGGTTCGGGTCGGGGTCGCGGTGCATCGTGCGTCGTGCCCGATGCTTCGTGAGACAGTATCGTCTGCATGCGCCGGACGCGCCATGCTATCGGGTCTCGAATGATTTGCAGATCGTCCACGAGTCTGGACGAGGGCGCATCGGAATCCGATACTGTCGGCATGGATCATCCGACCGAACTACCTCCCCCGTCCGACCCCCTCGGCGAAGCGCTCCACCTTCTGCGTCTGACCGGCTGCGTGTACGCGCGCTCGGAGCTGACGGCGCCCTGGGGCATCGACCTGCCGCCGCTCGAGGGCCACATGATGTTTCACATCGTGACGGTGGGGCATTGTTGGCTCGAGGTCGACGGGAGTGAGCCCGTGCGTCTCGAGCGCGGGAGTCTGACGCTGGTTCCGCACGGGCTCGGGCATCGGCTCGTCGACGAGTGCGGTCGCGACGCCATCGTCTTCTTCGATCTGCCGATCGAGCGGGTGACGGAACGCTACGAGCGGTTGACCTGGGGCGGCGGCGGCGACGCGTGCCGGTTGATCTGCGTTGTGGTGCGGTTCGATCACGCCGCGGCCGAGCGTCTCGTCGATGCGTTGCCGCCCGTGCTGCACGTCGACGCGTGGGAGAGCGGCGACGATCGGTGGTTGTCGGACACGCTGCGCTTCATCGCGCGCGAGGCCGAGTCGCTACGGCCGGGCGGCGAGACGGTCATCACGCGACTCGCCGACATCCTCGTGATCCAGATGGTGCGGCATTGGATCGAGACCGCGACCGACGTCGACCACGGTTGGCTCGCGGCGCTGCGCGATGCGCAGCTCGGCCGTGCGATCGCCGCGATGCACCGCGATCCGGGAGCCGACTGGTCGCTCGCATCGCTCGCGCGCACGGCTGCGATGTCACGCTCGGCATTCGCGGCGCGGTTCACGGACGTCGTCGGCGAACCGGCGATGCGCTACCTGCAGCGCTGGCGCTTGCAGCTCGCCCGCACAGAGCTTCGCGATTGTGACGATCCGCTCGGAGTCGTCGGTGCGAGGTTCGGCTATCGCTCCGAGGCCGCGTTCTGCCGCGCGTTCAAACGCGAATTCGGGGTGTCGCCGGGGAGCGACCGCCGCGCCGTTCCGCCGCCGCTCGTAGCGAGTTGAGCCGAGCGGCGGAACGTTGCGGGGACGTCCGATTCGGAGTGCACCCCGCCGGACGAACGTCCGACAGGGTGCGATGGATCGTGTGGCAGGCTACTCAGCGCGCCGCGAAGCGCGGCGACGGCGTGCGCATCTCGGGTTCGAGATCGAAGCGGTCGGCGTTCATGACCTTCGTCCAGGCCGCGACGAAGTCGTGGACGAACTTCTTCTCGGCGCCTTCGCACGCGTAGACTTCGGCGATCGAGCGAAGCTGCGAGTTCGAGCCGAAGAGCAGATCGACGGACGTCGCGGTCCATTCGAGCTCGCCCGTTGCGCGGTTGCGCCCTTCGTAGACGTAGGGATCGCTCGGCGACGTTCGCCACGCGGTGCGCATGTCGAGCAGGTTCACGAAGAAGTCGTTCGTGAGCACGCCGGGGCGCTCGGTCAACATTCCGTGCTTCGTCGAGCCGGCGTTCGTCTGCAGCGCGCGCATGCCGCCGACGAGCGCGGTCATCTCGGGCGCGGTCAGCGTGAGCTGGTTTGCGCGATCGACGAGCGCTTCTTCCGGGCGCTGGCGGCAGCGGTCGGTGAAGTAGTTGCGGAAGCCGTCCGCCGTCGGCTCGAGGACCGCGAACGCCTCGGTGTCGGTCTGCTCGGCCGAAGCGTCGGTGCGACCCGGCGCGAACGGAACGGTGACCTCGAAGCCCGCCTCGGCGGCCGCGGCTTCGACGGCTGCGCATCCGCCGAGAACGATCAGGTCGGCGAGCGAAATCTTCTTGTCGCCCGTCTGCGAGTCGGCGAAGCGCGTGCGGATCCCGTCGAGCGTGGCGAGCACGTCGTCGAGATCGTCGGGGTTGGCGTCCCAGTCCTTCATCGGCGCGAGTCGGATGCGCGCGCCGTTCGCGCCCCCGCGCTTGTCGCTGTCGCGGAACGTCGAGGCCGAGGCCCAAGCGACCGAGACGAGTTGCGGCACCGTGAGCTCGGAGTCGAGAATCTCACGCTTCAGCGCGGCGATGTCATCGGCGTCGACGAGCGCGTGATCCACCTCGGGAACGGGATCCTGCCACAACTGCGGCTCGGCGACCTGCGATCCCAGAAGGCGCGACACCGGACCCATGTCGCGATGCGTGAGTTTGTACCAGGCGCGTGCGAACGCGGCCTGGAACTCGTCCGGGTTCTCGTAGAAGCGCTTGGCGATGGGGCCGTAGATCGGATCCATGCGCAGCGCGAGGTCGGTCGTGAACATGATCGGCTCGTGGTACGTATCGGCGACGTGCGCGTCGGGCACGACAGCAACATCGCCCTTCGGCGTCCACTGCCACGCACCTGCCGGACTCTTGCCGAGCTCCCACTCGTTCTCGAACAAGTTGGTCAGGTACTGATGCGTCCAGCGCGTCGGCTTCGACGTCCATGCGCCTTCGAGACCGCTCGTGATCGTGTGTTCGGCGTTGCCCTTGCCGTACGCGTTCGTCCAGCCGAAGCCTTGTTCTTCGAGCGTCGCGGCTTCGGGTTCGGGGCCGACGTGGCCTTCGGGGCTCGCGGCACCGTGCGCCTTGCCGAACGTGTGGCCGCCCGCGATGAGCGCGACGGTCTCCTCGTCGTTCATCGCCATGCGGCCGAACGTCTCGCGGATGTCGCGCGCCGCGGCAAGCGGATCGGGCTTCCCGTTCGGACCCTCGGGGTTCACGTAGATGAGCCCCATCTGCACCGCGGCGAGCGGATTCTCGAGGTCGCGGTCGCCGCTGTATCGCTCGTCGGCGAGCCATTCGCCTTCGGGACCCCAGTAGATGTCGTTCTGTGGTTCCCAAACGTCTTCGCGTCCGCCGCCGAAGCCGATCGTCTCGAAGCCCATCGACTCGAGCGCGCAGTTGCCCGTGAGCACCATGAGGTCGGCCCACGAGATCGCATGACCGTACTTGCGCTTGATCGGCCACAACAGACGTCGCGCCTTGTCGAGGTTCGCGTTGTCGGGCCAACTGTTGAGCGGCGCGAAACGCTGCGTCCCGTCGGATGCGCCGCCGCGGCCGTCGGCCACGCGATACGTGCCGGCGCTGTGCCACGCCATGCGGATGAAGAGCGGACCGTAATGACCCCAGTCGGCGGGCCACCAATCCTGCGACGACGTCATGAGCGCCTTGATGTCGTTCTTCACGGCGTCGAGGTCTAGCGTCGCGAACTCGGCCGCGTAGTCGAAGTCGGGACCCATCGGGTCGCACTTCTCCGAGTTCTGGTGCAGGATCCGCAGATCGAGCTGGTTCGGCCACCACGTCGTGTTGGTCATCGGACCGGCGCTGTCGCCGTCCGTGTCGGGCGCGGCTTCCGCCTTGGCCTCGATCGACGTCAGCCTGTGGGATTGGCCGGTCACGGGACACATGCCGGACGGCGGCTCGGCGAACGCGGTCGATGCGAGACACAGGCACGCGGCCAGTGCGGCCAAGCTCGCGAGAATGGGGTGCGTCGTTATCATGGTCTCCTCCTGATTTCGTGGGGAAACGGCTTTCAGGGGAGACTAGAGGTTGCGGTCGACCGCGTAAAACGATTAGTTTCTATGATATCGATCGGCAAATACGATCAATTCAGGGCCGAGGAATCGATGAAGCAGATCCCTACCCTCAAACAGCTCGAGTACCTCGTGGCGTTGGCGAGGACCAAGCACTTCGGTCAGGCGGCCGAGGAGTGCTTCGTCACGCAGTCGACGCTGAGCGCCGGCATCCGCGATCTGGAGACGACACTCGGAGTCGCGGTCGCGGAGCGATCGAATCGCCGCGTGATCATGACCGCAGTCGGCGTGCGGCTCGCCGAGCGCGCCGAGGTGCTGCTTCGCGACGCCGAGGATCTCGCCGATCTGGCCACCGCGGCGAGCGAGCCGCTGTCGGGCGAGATCCGGCTCGGCGTCATCCCGACGATCAGTCCGTTTCTGCTTCCGCGCGTGCTGCCGGTGTTGCGCGGGCGGTTTCCGAAGCTCGTACTCTACCTGCGGGAGGAGCGCACGGCATCCATCCTCGACCGGATCGGCCGTGGCGAGCTCGACGTCGGTCTGATCGCGCTTCCGTACGACACCGGCGATCTCGTGGTCGAGCTGTTCCACGAAGATCCGTTCGTGTTCGCGTGCGGCAGCGAGCATCCCCTCGCGGATGCCGAGGAGGTGTCGTCGAGTGCGCTCGCAGGGGAGTCGTTGTTGTTGCTCGAGGAAGGCCACTGCCTGCGCGGGCACACGCTCGATGCGTGTGCGCTCAGCAAGCAACGCACGCGCGCGCAGTTCGAGGCGACGAGCTTGCACACGCTCGTGCAGATGGTCGCGGGGGGCGTCGGCGTGACGCTGTTGCCGCAGCTCGCGATCGACGCGGGGATCGCGCGCGGGACCGACCTCGCGCTCGTCGAATTGAGTTCGCCGGCCTCGCGCCGGATCGGTCTCGTGTGGCGAAAGACCTCCGCGCGGGGCGACGACTATCGTCTTCTCGCCGCGACGCTGCGCGAATCGACACCGACGAAACCGCTACTCGGCAGGCTCGAGGACGGGGCGTAGCGCGGGAAGGCGAAGGACGGCGTCCGACAGCGACACCGCATCGAGATGTCCCGTGCGCTGCGGCGCGAGTACGTGCAGATGGCTCCGCCGGTCGTGGTGCGTGAAGCGACCCGCGGCCCCTTCGACGAAGAACCCGACGAGTTCGACGTCGTCGAGCGGTCTCGCAAAGCGCCACGGCGCCGGTCCGGTCGGATCGGCGATCGGGCAGGCGCCCGCGATGACGTGATACTCGAGCTGTGTGGCGTGGCCTCGCACGCGCACCGGCGTGGGGATCGTCGGGTCGAACCCATGTCGCTTGAGCTCGGCCGCGATCGCCGCTTCGAGCTCCAAGTACGTCGCGCAGTCGGGAAGCGGATAGACGCGCCATGTCGTGACTTGTGCGTGCACGAGCAAGGTGGCGGCCGCGCCGTCGTCCGGAGAATCGGTGACGTGACAGTCGTCGCCGTCGACTGTCGCGACGAACACGCGGCCGTTGGCGATCGTCACTTCGCCCGCGAGTCCGGCGAGCGCTCCGACGCCGATGGCGCCGCCGCCCGCGAGCCCCGCGAGCTCGACGCGCGCTTCGCTTTGGCCGTTGCGCAACGCTTCGCGCATCGAGCCCCAGCTTCGTACGGGGACGTCCCTCGGTAAAGGATCGGTCGAGGTTGATCGTCCCGCGCATCCGGGAATCGCGAGGACCGACAGCGCGGTGAACGCGAGGAGGAGCTTCGCGCGAAGGCCGGTCGATCGAACGCTGTGGAGCACGGGGCGCAGCCATGGAATGGCGGCCGTAGAAAAGCGAACCGTCATGCGGGAACCCTCCGTGACGTCTCGATCCACTCGGGCAGTTGAACGCGCAAGAGTTTCTTCCAGCCGAGTCCGAGCGCGATTCTGGCGACGACGTTCGACAGCCCGCGGAACCCGCGGTGCACCACGCATAGCTTCACGTGGTCCGCGTCGACGGCCTCGAGCGTAAACGATACCTCCGTGTCCAAGCTTCCGGAACGCCAGGAGAGGCGCAAACGCTCCTTTTCGACGAGCTCGACGACGCGCGCGTGCACGATGCCGTCAAACCCCGGGACGGGTTTCGTGCGAAACGTGAACTCGTGTCCGACGACGGGCTCGAAGTCGCAAGGCATCAACCATGCGGATAGTCCCTCCTGCGTGGCGATCGCCTGCCAGAGCTCGGACGCGGTGCATCGGTAGACGCGTTCCCTTCGGATGTCACGCATCGGCGCTTCCCTTCCCGTTCTTCTCGATGAGTTCGTCGAGCCGGTCGAGGGCATCGTCCCAGAACTCCTCGAAGTAGCGCACCCAGTCGAACACGGCCTTCAATCGCTCCGGCTTCACGTGATAGGTGCGGTGGCGCCATTCCGCGTGAGCCTCCACGAGTCCCGCATCGCGCAGTACGCGAATGTGCTGGGAGATCGCCGGCTGCGACAGGTCGAACTGCTCACAGATGCTCCCCACGGTGAGTGCGTTCATGGCGAGGAGCTGCAGGATGCGGCGACGTGTCGGATCGGCGATCGCGCGAAAGATGCGGTCGATCCCCGTGTCTGCGGTCGAGCTCATCGGCCCTCGTCGGCGAGCTTCGGCAAGTGGGTGCTGGCCTGCTCGACGAGTCGTCGAATTCCCGGTTGGTCGACGGCCGCGGCGTCGGTGAGCTTGATGTGGCGGAGCGCCTTGCCGGTCCCGCCGAGCAATCCTTCGGGATCGTCGAGGTCGGCGCCGTAGAAGAAGCCGAGGTTCACGTGACGCGCGTACAGCCCGATGTAGCAGAAGTGCTCGGACATTTTCTTCGGGCCGACACCGTAGCCGATCGTTCCTTGTTTCGGCCAAGCGACCTCGGTGACCCCGGGCATGACCTTCGCCATGAGCTGCCGAAGCGCGGTCGCGATCTCACGCATCGGTTCGGCCACGCCTGTCAGCGCGTCCTCGAACGAGTGCTGCCCTGCCTGTCGGATGTCCATCGTCGTCCTCCGCTTTGGGTTGAGGTTTCATCATATAAGCAAATAGCGATTTGACAAGGGGCGGCCTCGAGAGGCTTCCTCCGCGGGAATCTTCGTGAGTCGTGCGACACTCCAGGCCTCCGTGGATAGAGTGGGGCGGAGGTGAACCCGATGACGAAGCAGAACCCCGAAGCGATCGAAGCTCTCTTGATGCGCGCCGATTGGGCGCGCGGGCTCGCACGACGGCTCGTGCGTGACGAGGCGCTCGCGGACGACGTCGTGCAAACGGCGTATCTCGCGGCAATGGAGAATCCGCCGCGGCAAGAAGCGCGGCGCGATGCATGGTTGCGGCGCGTGATCCGCAACGTCGCGTCGGTCACGCGTCGCGGCGATTCGCGGCGTCGTCGGCGCGAGATCGGGCGGTCGCCCGTCGAGACCGCGGCGCCCGCGGCGGTCGACCAGGTCACCCGCATGGAGATGCACCGTCGGCTGGCCGACGCGGTCTTGCGACTCGACGATCCGTACCGCGACGTCGTGGTGCAGCGCTACTACGAGGGGCGAACGTCCGAAGCGATCGCGGCCGCAGCCGGAGTGCCGTCGGCGACGATCCGCAATCGGCTGAAGCGTGCGATCGATCGACTACGCCACGACCTCGACGCGACGAGCGAATCGCGCGGTGCATGGATGGCGAGCGTCGCCGCGATCGCCTTTGCGGAAGCGGGCGGTGCCGGTGCCGCAACGGAATCGGCGTTGTCTTCGGAACCCGGAATGTCCTCTTCGTCCGGCGGCTCGTGGCTCGGTCTGTCGCCCACGGGAATGCGCATCGCGGGCTCGATCCTCATCGTATCGGCCGCGGCGCTCGTCGTCTGGCAGATGCGCTCCGGATCGGACGCATCGACGCGCGAACCGGAAGATGCGCGAAGCGTCGCGATGGTGAGCGAGGATGCCGAGGGAGCGGCTCCCGAGCCGCGCCTGCAGCCTCCGCGCGATGCGACGCCGGTCGAGGGCTCGGTCGATGCGCGAACCGAGCGATCGGTTTCGGCCATCGCCGCGTCGCCACCGGCGGTCGAGTCGAGCGCCCCACCGTCACTCGTCGTCTACGCGCGACGCGCCGACGGAAGCCCGGCACCCGGCTGCCGCATCCGCATCGACAAGCTCACGACGTCCGCCCTCGACCCAATGCGAGAGCTCCGGCACCAGGGGGCGGTCCGTGTGGTCGCGAGCGACGATGGCGTCGCCGTCGTCGAGCGCATGGAAGAGGGACGATGGCTCGTGGGGACGTGGGACCACGTGGCGACCGAAGTCGTTCCCGAAGGCGATGGGAAGTGGACCGCGATCGACGACGTGCCGTTCTCGATCGAAGATCGCGACGCGACACACGAAGTGACCGTGACCGTTGCCCGCGGCGCGACGATCCGAGGCCGCATCGTCGATGACTCGGGTCGTCCACTCGAAGGGGCCTGGATCTCGATTCGAAGAGGCGGCACCGATCCCTTGATCGACGGGGCTTTCAAGAGCGCAACGGGGAGTTTTCCGACCGACGCCAACGGTGAATTCGTCTTCTTCGAAGGGCTCGTACGCGACGAACCCTACGGCCTCGTCGTGCGGCATCGGAACTGCGATGACGACATACGTATGGCGCTCGAGCTCGAAGCCGGTGAGTCGGTCGACGTCGGCACGCTCGCCCTCACGAACACCCCACGAGGAAGCGTGCATGGAGAGATCGAAGCACTCGTTTCCACTCATATTCGGCTCATCGTCATCCCTTCGAGTGACCCTGACCGCGAGCCCGTCGCGGAATGGACGCACTGGCCCGAAGCGAATGAAACGAAAGCGTTCTACCTTCATGGTCTCGACCAGGGAGCGTACGAGGTACAGATTGCGGAGCGACGCGACATCGAACCTGTTCGAGTTCGAATCACGAGGCCCGGGGAGCGCTACGACGTCGGGAAGATTCGGATTCCCGCCCGAGATTGCCCGCACCGCCTCTTCGGGCGCGTGGTCGACGTCGACGGCATCGAGCTCGCCGGAGCGACGGTGAGCGCGGCAGGAGAATCGACCGAGACCGACGCGGACGGCTTCTTCGAACTCGGCGCGCCGTCGGTGGGGCCGCATCGGGTGACGATCTCGAGTGGCGATCGCGTCAATCGATTGACCGCGAGGTTCGAGGGAGTGTCCTTCGATGGGAGCTCTCGGACTTTCGAGCTACGACCGCGTGGCCTTCGTTTCGACTTCGTCGACGGGGCGACCGGCGAGCCCGTGAACTGGACGCGCCTCGGCTTTCACTGTTTCCGACTGGAGCAAGGTGAAAGGGACCTGACCTACACGCGGTGGGACTTGGCGTACCTCGAGGAGATCCCGCGCGTCTCGTCGCTTCGGGATGTCGACGTGCACCGAATGGTCGGCACGGGCCGATTCGGGATGTTGTTCTACGTCGACGGCTACGAAGCCGCGGAGGTCGAGGTCGAGATCACCGACGATCTGGCCGAGAGCGAGCAGCGCGTGGTCGTTCCGCTCGAGCGATTGTGAGCGAAGCGTGCGGAGGGAAAGCCGCATCGACCGGTCGAGTGCGATGGAGTGGGGGCGACCGGCCGACGCAGCGCGAGTCCGCGTCCGGAGAACGCGGGCCCGGTACAATGGGACACCCTCACATCAGTTCATGATTTCCTTCAGACGCGACAGCGAATCGTGCGTTTCCTGCTGCTTCGGAATGATCTGCGTCGAAACGAACGACTTCACGGTCGGGGACAGCTTGTCGAGGTCGCGACGGTAGTCCGCGAGCCCGTGGTCTTCACCTTCTTCGAGGGCCGCGACCGCCGGCGAATCGCCGAAGACCTTCGCGCCGCCTTCGACGGCCTTCGCGAACGTGCCCCACGCGCCGCTGCCGTCTTCGGCCTCGCCGCCCAGCTTGTGGATCTCGTCGCGCAGCATCGCGACGCGGTTGACGTGCGACGCGTGATTGGTCTTCAGGATGCCCTTGGCCGTGCCGTTGTCCACGGACTTCAGCGCCTGTTCGTAGGTCTCCACTGCGGAGATCTCTCCGCGCAGGAACGAATTGAGCGCCTTGACGTCGTCTTTGTTCTTCGTCTGCGTCATTTGAAACCCTCCTTTGTCTATGAGGTTTGGCTCGATTGCCCTACTGCCGTCGCTGCGCGAACTCGTGTCGGTAGAAACGACACGCGCGCCGGACGTCGGCGAGTAAAGAAGGGCGCGATCCGGCAGGATTCGCGCTCCTTCGTGAATCCGGGAACGTAGAGCGCAAGAGGCGTGCCAGGGCGGAGGGAGGGGCGGGGCGAATGGAGGGGAGGCGTCACACCCCGCGGCGGTGCGGCGTGCGCCGACCGACCGCGGGGCAGGACGAAGAGAGAAAGATTCTACGGGGCGACGTGGAGCATGACGGCGTTCGAAACGCTCGCCTGCTTCACACTCGTCGCGCCGTTGTCCGTGACGATGGCTTGAAGCGTCAGTTCGGTACCGAGCGGGAGCGCGGGGACGTAGAGCTGCGTCGTCGCGTTCGGCGGATCTTCGGTCGGCGTGCCGAACAGATGGCTCGCGAAAAGCTTCGACTCGCGACCGAGGTTGTTGGCGACGATGACGGGGGTGGCGCCCTGTTGCGCCAGGAACGGGAAGCAACCGATGCCGACGTCGAACGGCAAGAGCGTCCGCGTCGCGAGGCTCCGCGCGCCTTCGTTGGCGTGCAGGACGAAGCGACCCGATCCGCCCGCCGGTGGTTTCAGGAGCGTGATCTCGATGAGGCTCTCGTCGTTGACTTCGACGGTTCGGTCCGCGCCTCCCGTGATGCCCTGAACGTAGAGGATGTCGAAGCGTGTGTCGTACGCCTCGTTGACGGTGCCTTCGAGACACGAGCGAGCGAGCACGTAGGCGGCGCCCGAGTTGTTTCCGCCGTCTTCTGCGCGAAGCGCTCCGGTGATCACGAGGTCGCCGTCGAACGCGACGACTTCGCCGAACCCTTCCGGCTCCAGAACGCTCGGGAACACCTCTTGGGTCGCGCTCCACAGGCCGTCTTCGAATCGGAAGAAGTTGAGCGCGCCGATCCCGACTCCGTTCACGTACTCGCTCGGTGCGCTGATGATCGCGACGTCGCCATCGATCGCGACTGCGGATCCGAGGAACACGTCCGCGGTGTCCGGCGAGATCTTCTGTTGCTCGGTCCAGCTCGATCCGTCGAACGTGAAACCGTAGGCGGCCCCGTCGAAGCCGTCGTGGCTCCTCGCGCCGATGAGAACTCGATCCTCACCGATGGCGACCGCATTCCCGAAGAACGCGAGTGCCGCGGCGTCGCTCGCGGTCAGCTTCTGCTCTTCGACCCAGCTCGAGCCGTCGAAGCGGAACACGTAGGCCGAGCCCGAGGCATTGCCGGAGTGCCCATCGTTGAGCGCCCCGATGACGGCGGTGTCGCCATGCACGTCCAAGGAGAAGCCGAAGACGAATCCCGCCCCGGCGCCGTCGCTCGCGACGAGAAGTTGCGATTCGACCCACGAAGTCCCGTCGAAGCGGAAGATGTGGACGGCGCCGTCCCCGTCGTTCGCGCCCCGAGCGCCGACCCAGGCGACTCCGTCTTCGATCGCCACGGCGTACCCGAAGTCGCCTTCAGCTCCTGCGATCGGAACGAGCTTCTGCTCTTCGACCCACGAGGTCCCGTCGAATCGGAAGATGTACGCGGCGCCGGCGTCGTCGGCGTGGTCCGGCGCGCCGACGAGGACGACGTCGCCCTCGATCGCCACGGCGGAGCCGAATTGGTCGAAGGTCTCCCCGTCGCTCGCTTCGAGCCGAGCGACCGAGCCCGATCCGTCGAGGCGATCGACGAATGCCGCGCCCGCCTGCATGACGACGCCGTCCGCACCGTAAGCTCCGACGACCGCGACCCCGTCGTCGATCGCGACGGCCGAGCCGTACCGATCGAACTCCATCGGCGTGTCCAGCGTGAGGCGTGCGAGCTCGACGAAGGGTAGCGGGAATGCGGTGGCTTTCGGGGAGAGGGCGGCGAGTGCGGCCGCGATCAGCAGCGTCGGCACCCACGTTCGTTGCGGTTTCGTCATGGTGTCGTCTCCAGCGTGTGGTTCGAGGTTCTCGACGGTTGCTTCCATTTGCACGGAAGACGACATCCGGGAACCGGGCAGGGCGTGGAAAACGACGACAAAAGCGAGAACGTCGTCTCGAATGACTCGAAGCGAGTACTCAGAGAGGTTTTGCGACGACCTTCCGCGCTACGAGCCGGATCAGTTTCCGGCGTCGTCGGTGCCCTCGGCGAGTGCTTCGAGTCGCTTCTCGGCGAGGGTCGAGAGGTGGAGCGGGTCGTCGTCGTCCTCCGGGTCGCGCGTCGCCACGGATTCGGCGTAGGCTCGTCGAGCGGCGTCGAGCTCGCCATAGTGCTCGGCGAGCCGCCCGACGACGTACCACTGCCCGGATCCGGGCTGCACGAGGGCGACAGGCTGCATCGAGTCTCGGAGGTGCTGCAGCGCCGAAGGGGGATCGAGCTCGGCCAGGACGGCGGCTTGCAGGAGGAGCGCGTCGTGTTTCTTCTCTTTCGAGTTGGCGCTCGCGAGGAGCTTCTTCGCGGCGTCGACGTCGCGCGCTTCCGGTGGACCGGGCGTGAAAAGGGAGGCCTGTGCAGCCAAAGCCAGGAGCGGCGGGTTGGCGTCTCCCATGTCGATCGCCTCGTGGAGAAGCTCCGCGGCGGCCTCGTAGTTCGCCCGGAGAAGGTGAACGGTGCTGAAGCCGAGGACGCCGAGGACTCGGCGCGTCCGATCCGGGTCGTCGACGGTACCCTCCGAGAGCTCCCACACCTCGTCGAGTCGACGCAGCATGAGCAACTCGGCGAGGTACATCGCATCGACGAGCACGGATTTCGGAGCGAGACGCCGGAGGTGTTCGACGACCTCGAGTCGGTGTTCGGATCCCTCGGACCCCGAGGGCTGCTCGTGGAGGGCGACGACGAGCGCCTTGCAGATCGGGATGGCGCGGGGATCGTCGTCGTCGACTTCGCGGAGCGCGGCCTCCAAGATCGGGATGTGGACATCGGTCCCCTTCGCGTCGTGCATCAACGCCGCGGCGGCGATCTCGATGTCGGTCGTGTCGGCCTCTTGCCCCTTGGTCCATAGCTGGGTGAACGGAACCGGCGAAGCAGGATCGTCGGTCCGGGCGCTCGGCGCTTCGTCGCGCGCCCAATCGAGCCACTGCTTCGCCCCGGCGACGTCGCCACGGCGGACGCGCCGGAGTGCCTCGTCCCCCATCGTCACGGGGAAGTACGAAATGCCCACGAGTCGCAGCGCGCCTTCCTCGTCTTTCACCGCG